>NZ_JANNDR010000389.1:0-14218 GCF_031378165.1 Chamaesiphon sp. OTE_75_metabat_556 | reverse complement strand
AGCGCGCGGAGGCCGCGGACTTCTCGACCCTGGTGGTGACCGTCGACATTCCCGGCCACGGCAAGCGCGAACGCAACCTGCGCAATGGCTACTCCGCCGCACGGCCTATACTGATCGACGATTCATTCTATTGCATGGCTTTCAGAAAAAGACTCAAAAGACTCCGAAGAAGGAGTTAGAGATTGCCCAGAAATACATGGAAGATTTTCTAGCCCGTGATGCTAATTAAAGTTTTGAATTAGAGAGTAATAGGGAACTTATGACTGCTAAAACAATCAAATTGAGCGAGATCAGAACAAAAGCATTATCCCAGCCTGATGTACAGGCTGAGTACGAAGCCTTGCGAGATGAATTTCAGATGGCTCGACTCTTGATCTTGATGCGAAAGGCTGCTGGTTTTACACAACAAGAATTAGCCGATCGATCAGGGATCAAGCAACCACAGTTAGCTCGGTTAGAAACTGGTAAGCAACTCCCAAGGCTGGATACATTGGCTACTCTAGCAGCCCAAGCTGGCTACGATTTGCAAATAGAATTTGTGCCAAAGGTTGCGACTGGATCTGAGTTACCGAAGTTAGAGATGGTTACGATTTCTGGTAAATAGAAATATCTAAAACAATCCGATCGTAATCTCGATCGCTTTTTGTATACAGCGATTTTATTGTGACGTTTGATCGATCGATCCCGCTCTTACTGAAATTTCCACCAGGGATAAGGACATTCGATCGCCGCTACCAAATTCTACTCATGTTCAATACAAAACCGGGCATCACCTCACCACAATCGATGTCCGTCGGAGCTTCTAATATCTCCGGCTCTTGCCCTGGTCGATAGATTTCCACTTGCTGATTTTGTGGATTGACGAGCAAACCCAGTCTTACTCCCAACTGTTGATACTCTCTCATCTTGTCCTGCAACGGCTTCAAATTATCCGTAGCAGAGCGCAACTCAATTACAAAATCAGGCACCACCGGAATAAACCCAACAATTTTCACCCCTTCCAATCGAGACTTCTCAATCCAAGAAACATCAGGTGCTGGCTTGCCACCCCCCACCGCCGTGAAATCATACCCACCCGACGAGTCAAATACCCGACCTAAATTAGTCTGTCGGTTCCAAATAATTACATCAGCAACCAAATCCCCATTTTTTTCACTGCTTTCACCACCTGCTGGAGCCATAACAATCAATTCTCGATTCGGGGTCAATTCAAGGCGTAAGTCAGGATTATCGACACAGAGCACGTCGAACTGTTCTGGGGTCACAGTCAGAGTTGTATTGCTGACATCAAGTAGCAATGGTTGAGTCTCGATAACTGGTGCAGTCGCAATTGTCATAAAACCTCCAAACGTTTGCGGGAGCTAGATTATGCACCCTAATTATAACACTGGGGAGATTTGGGGTAGTAGGGAAAAGGTGGGTATGGTGATGCGATCAATTTGCTGGAGGCGACACTCCCCGAACGAGTAAAATAGAGAGACTTAGTCCACCATTGCCCATGTTTCAAACACCGTCATCGGGCAGCACCCCCTTAAACCTCTTGGTGCGCGAACAGGATACACGTTGCAGAATCGATCTAAGGAGCTATGTCTGAACATTTGCTGGAGTTTGAGGATGTTGATTATCGTTATCCGTTGGCAACGGCTCCAGCGTTACAAGGATTGAGCTTGCGATTGCCCAAGCACAAAAAGACTGCCCTGATCGGGCAAAATGGTTGTGGGAAATCGACGCTATTTTTGATTGCCGATGGTTTGGCTAAACCAGATCGCGGGATCGTTAAACTCGATAATATCCCACTGACATTCGATCGAGCCAATCTCAAACGCTGGCGACAACGGGTAGGGTTAGTATTTCAAGATCCCGAACAACAACTAGTTGCGCCGACAGTCGCTGCCGATATTTCTTATGGGCTGTGCAATCAAGGTTTACCAGAATCAGAAGTAGCGGCAAAAGTGATGCAGACGCTGGCCGATTTTGACTTAGAAAGTCTGGCGATGTCACCACTGCAACACCTCAGCTTAGGTCAAAAAAAACGGGTGAGTATCGCTGGAGTGATGGCTTTACAGCCGGAGTTATTATTATTAGACGAACCAACGGCTTATCTCGATCCCGTCCAAACTCGCAACCTGTTAATCGAACTAGATGCGATCGCCAAATTGGGAACGACGTTATTAATTGCCACCCACGATTTAGATTTTGTCTATCAGTGGGCAGATTGGGTGCTCGTGATGGAGCGCGGCCGACTGATTGCTGAGGGTGAAACTTTGGCCGTATTTGACACGCTCCAATCGCTACCGGATTTTAGTTTGGGAATGCCAATCTTGTGGCAGATGTGGTCGCGATTATCAGCTAAAATGCCCGCAGTCCCCGCCCCCAGATCGATCGAAGAATTTACTAGTTATCTCGAAAAATATCGATCGCCAACAGCTCCCAATCCCTAACAGCTCCCAACTTATTCATGCGATTTGTTACAGAAACGAACAAAGTCTCATCTTAAGTCTTCTGTTAGCGAACATCCACACTCCCCTTTTCTCGCTGTGGAGATCGATTTCGATCGCTAAAATATATCCTTATCCTCATTGCACCAGATTATGTTATCTCAGCGTAGAACTCATTCCCCCCTGTTGTTATTTGTGCAGCTACCGATTTGGAGTCTGATGACAATTAGTTGTCTGGCAATTATTAGTTGTCTAGCTACGCTGCCTAGTGAGGCTAGGAAACTTGCCAAGCCAAATTTATTCCCCGCTACTGGTAAAGTTTTAAAACTCACTAATGGAGATTTAATGTGTTATGTCGATCTCCTCGATCCTCGCGGCAAAAAACATACTTTAGGTGCTGATTTTACAATCTGCGATCGAACTCAATTCGTGAATCAAATGGTCAGTTTGACTTATCGGATCGTCCAAGTCAATCATTGTGAAGGCAACGATCGTTGTGGTAAAACAATCGCCAAAAATCTGATTGTCAGAATGAAACTAATCCGCCGCAGATAATCGACCATTAACGATCGCTGTCCTTGATGTAATTCACTAATTAATATTCAATCTAGCAACTTAAATTCAATCGCAAGTTTGAGTTGAGAAGAGAATTTTTTTTAATTACTTAATAATCTGCTCGAAGAGTTCGTGATGACGATCGATAATTTCGCCATTGAACATAGTCACGATCCGATCAGTGGCTGCCTGGAGCAGATCGTCGATCTCTGGCGATTCGCTCTCCTCCTGCTGATTTGCTGCGCGATCGATATCCATTGAATCGGGAGGCTCGGCAAAATCTGTCGGTGGCTCATCTAGTGCCGAGGTCAACTCTACAGGCAGAATTTCGGCGATCGGTGCGACTGGTGAAACTAGCTGGATTGGTGCTGGGACAGGCGGGATGGGAATGGAGAAGGGCGTCGCGGCTACTGGGGGCGGCGAACTACTAATTGCGGCTAGTTCGGTAAGAAGATCGTCATCGACCTCGACATCGCTCTCATCATCATCTAGATATTCTCCCGCTGCGGGAATGGGTGGAGATGCCAGCGGCGCGGGAGGAGCAGGATCGATAGATGGCAGTGGCGGCGCAGGTGGTGGGGAGATCGCACTGGGTAGGGGCGTGGCTGGCGGTAGCGATTGGAGTGTGGCTGTGGGCTGGGGTTGGCTTTTGCCCAAGACTTCTAGTTTCACGGCGATCGATCGACCGCAGATACTACTGAAGACTTTTGCTAGTTCCGGCACTTTACCAGCCGCGATCGTTTGCATAGTACTAGATTTCATCGCCACGATCGCTTGGACATCGGAGAGCGAGATCAACTTACCAAAAGGTCTAAATAAGTCGCGACTGGCAGGCAAAAGCTGCTGTAAGACCCGTTCCCAGGTACTAGCTAGGTCTTCAGTATTGATCGCGGCTGGCGGGGCAGGAATGGCGGCTGGTGGTGGGATTGCCATTACTGCTGATGGGGGTGGGATTGATGGCGAGATGTTTGGAGGGGAATCGATCGGCGGCGGGCTAGGTGGTGCTGCCGTCCTCGCCGCCGTTGCCGGTGGCGCGGCGGGTTGTGACTGGGGGGTATTGACACTCAGCAGCCCCAATACCGCAATTTCCAACCACAGTTGCGGCTGAGTCGTATGCTTGAGCTGAATTTCACTGTCTTTGAGATACTTTTGTCCGGCGAGAATCCAGTTCAATTCCCAACCTTGGGCAATTTTGACCATTTCCGTCCACGTTTCACCCGCGAGGGCGACGAGATCGGGACGTTTGGGAGCGGTTTTGGCGATCGTCAGATCGCGGTAGCAGCCTGCGAGATTTTGGAGCACAGTTAGTGGCTCTTTGCCCCGTTCGAGGATCGCGCGGGTTCGATCGAGTAAACTCTCTGGATCGGTGGCAGCGATCGCCTTGAGCATATCTACCAAGTCTCGCTCTGGTACCGAACCGATCGCATCATAGACTCGATCGGGCGTAATCTCGCCATCGAGCAAACTCAGCCTGTCGAGCAGGCTTTCAGCATCGCGCAACCCACCTTGGGCGATTTGGGCGACGAGCTGCACCGAGGCTGGCGCGATCTCGATCTGTTCGATTTTGGCAATCTCCGTCAGATGTGAAACCATCGCGGCAACGGGAATCCGCCGATAGTCAAATCGCTGACAGCGAGAAATAATCGTCGGTAAAACTCGTTGTGGATCGGTAGTAGCCAGGACAAACACGACTCGATCGGGTGGCTCTTCCAGAGTCTTCAGTAGCGAGTTGAATGCCGACGTAGTCAGCATGTGGCAGTTATGCACTAAGAGTCCATTCGCCACAAAGTTATGATTATCTTCAACCTCCAGATCGTAGACTTTTTCCTCCCCACCGAGGTTCACAGATTCGATCGTTTCCAAACTTGTATGCCATTGAGGGGATGGAGTAGGGCTGTAAGTCTGCCAACCATTGACGGCTGGTTTTAGCGTTAAATCCGATGTAGTAATAGAGCCGCAGTTGCCCACCTCTTTTGTAGGACTTAACATCGGCTGGATAGCCTCGATCTGTAAGCCAGCTAGCAATAAGTTCGTTTTCTGCCAAAGAGTATCCTTCTGTATGCAGATGGACTGTGGGACTTCCTTCTGGACTGAGGCTGAGGGAACCATCGTCGAAATACCACCAACTGAGTCCTTCGAGATCGATCTGTTGCAGCCATTCAATGTTAACTGTCTTGCCTTTACCTGTAGGTTTGACAATTTTAAAGACTTCTGACAATTGTGGATGGCAGGCTGTTTGACAGGTACAAGACTGCTGACCATATCCTTGATTGGTAACAATTTGTAATTTGGGTCGTAGCTCTGAGAGTCTACTAGCCTTGGATGCCATCCAGTCCTGTTGACTGATGCCGTGAGTCCAAGCCAATCGGGGTAATTGACTGTGTTTATTGGGGTAGGTGATGGAGCCGTCTCCCAATAAGGTGCCGTAGATGAGTCCGAGTTGTTGAGTGGATAAAATTGGGGAATCGGCGATGAATTTGGCTTTACGTCGCTCCCAGATCCCATGCCCTTTGAGGTAGAGATGTTTTTGCCAATAGGATTGGATCCGGTGTAGCGTAACTCCCGATTGTAAGTAAGTAGGAATCGGTAATTTTGAGCCGCAGCCGCAGGCACAGAGCGGTCTAAGTTGTTCTGCTTGTGCTTGGATTGAGAGATCGGTGCCAGGATTTTCATCCCTGGTTTGAGGTCTTGAGCTTTTATCCATCCGCGATCAGTGCCAATTAAATGATTGCCTGTACAGCGTATTTCTCGCTGAGTAGTTTTAATGATTAAAGTTGGCTTTTCCCCGCGCTCTAGCCATCTGAGTACCCGTTTCCATTCCCATTTAGATAAACGCTCGTTATAGCTTAAAACGTGACAATCGACTAATGTCGGATTGTCGATCTGCATCCAACCTCGATCGGTCAAAATTAAACTGTCACCAGTCAAGCATTCGTCGATGATATATACCTTGTACCGACACTGGACGGGGGCATATTGAGCACGTTCGATCAGTTCGCGGATATTATCGACGCCTGTATTACTTGCAGCATCGATTTCGATAATATCCAGAGCAGCACTGGACGCGATCGAGCTACAGACCTCACATTTACCACAAGGTTGTGCAGTAGGTACCTGACTCGCCATACAATTAAGAGACTTGGCTAAGATCCTCGCGCTGGAAGTTTTGCCAGTTCCCCGGGGGCCAGTAAACAGGTATGCTGGGGCAATCTTCTCTAGCCGCAGCGCATTAGTCAAAGTGGTAGCGATCGCTTCTTGCCCGACCAGATCGGCGAAAGTTTGCGGTCGATACTTATGATGTAGAGGTATGTATGCCATCTGCGGGATAAATAGAGAAGAAGTTCGAGTCAAACAAACACCATCGATCGAGGTGGTTTACTTAGCCTTACCCTCTAAGATACCCTAGATCGAATGTACCTAAATTGTGCATCAAGGAATCAGTAAATGTTCAAAAAAATCTGGCAGTCATTCGTGAGGTGGTTTCGGAAATTATTCGGCACCAGCAAGCATCGATCGAGTCTCCAAAGCAGTAGCACTGCAACCGATCGACTTTCTGCGGCTGGATTACCACCGCTCGATGATACCGATCGGGAGTATCTATTCATGCAGTTGCTCGAAGGAGTCGCTCATGGCTGGCAACAACCCCGCGCGATCGGCTTTTTTAACAAAATTAGGCAGCGAGTGCGCAAATCAGACTGGCTCGAATGGCTCGAAAAGTTCGGTCAGAACTTGCTGGCAGCACCCGTGCCCAATTATGAACTAGCTGGGCGGATGGTGCAATTAGGTCAACTAGACTGCGGTGAAATCGGCGATCTCGCGGGCGACTATGGCGCGCAACTACTCAATCGTCAAGCCGAAGAATTTAATGGGGGACTGCTGCCCATCATGGAATTTAGTTCGCTGGACGAAAATATGCCATTCGACCCCAGTGACGAGGATTTTGGCGATATTCCCCCAGAGTTACTACTGACACCACCGCCCCCACAATCAGTGGATCGGCAGTCAGATTCAGGTAACGCATCTACCGAGACGCGCGAGATTACCCTCGAAGAATTTTCGGCAATGCTGTATCAAGATCCAGCTTTAGTTGCCGAACTAGCCGGACAATTTGGGATCGATACCACCGATCCCCAAATCGTATTTAATGCCGTTGTCGCCCAAATGCAGCAGCAGGTCCAACCCATCAGTGGCGATCTCCAGCCATCGAGCGAACTGACCCCGCCAATTGCACCGCCAGAGGTGCCCGCCACGCCACCAACCCCACCAGAAATTCCAGCACCACCAGAGGTGCCCGCCACGCCACCAACTACGCCACCGATGCCCCCAGCAGCTACGGCATTACCAGCACCACCCCACCCGATCGACCTAGCGGCTAGAGAACAAACAGCCCCACCACCCCCACCGTTACCGAAACTAGAATACAAACCCGAAGATCCGTGGAGCAATAATCTCGCCGAAACAACTGAAGAAAATTATCCCAAAACTGCTAATCTGTCAGATCGTCGAGGAGTCTAAATTCACAGATGAGCAGAATTACCAACTTATATACAGATGGCGCGTGCTCCGGCAATCCTGGCCCCGGCGGTTGGGGTACTGTCGCCTACTTTGATGATGGGGGCTGTCACGAGCTGGGCGGACGCGATGGCGCGACGACGAATAATCGAATGGAAATGCAAGCCGCAATTTCGGCACTGCAATTTTTTGTCGGCACCAGTCAAACCGAACAATGCGTCCTCTATACCGATAGCGAATACCTAATTAAAGGGATTACCCAGTGGGTCAAAGGCTGGAAGAAAAAAGGCTGGAAAACGGCGGCTGGTAAGCCCGTTCTCAATCAAGATTTGTGGGAAACACTCGACTCTCTCGATCGCCAAGTCCAGTCCCAAACCAAAGTGGCTGTCTCTTGGCAACACGTACGCGGTCATTCTGGCAATGCCGGCAACGAACGCTGTGACACGATCGCCAGGGGTTTTTCTAGCGGTCAACCACCACAACTGCGGCAACGCTCTACAATGGAGATGTCCAAGCCATCGCCAGCCGCTCAACGCCCTTCAGAACCTGTAGTGGCTCCCGTCCCCCCATCCCCAGATGTGCAGATTGTCCCCATGTTAGAAGAACAGACCATTCATCTCGATAGTACCGAACATATTCCCCGCGAAGTTCGCGTCGCCCACCTCCACCACCTGATCGATACGTTGCGGATTACCGATGAAATTGCCAAACATGGTTATCTGATTGCCAGCTCGGAGCTAGCAGATCTGATGGATATCAATGCTAGTGCCGTTACCAGCCGTGGCGACAGGTGGGCATGGCGCAATTGGATCGTCTCTAGAGTCAGACGGGAAGGCAACCAGATTCTCTGGCAATTAGAACGAGTTGATGGGGAATGAGTGAATAGTGGATAGTGGATAGTGGATAGTGGATGGTGGAGTTTGAACGCAATCGTTCTTTTCTCCCAACTCGCTCACAGCCAACCCCGCAATTTATAAACCAAGATCCCGATATATTCGCGGATGACTTGTGTCGTCTGTGAAAAATACTCGTCACTGGGGATAAAACTTAAAATCGCCGATTCGGTTTGGCGATTGGGTTGGTCGATTTCTAATTGAGAAATCCGATAATCGGTGGGAGCGGCGATCGCGTTAATACCTAACTTGTGAAATATCGCCATCGATCGCGGCATGTGCATGGCGGAGGTTACTAATAAAATGCTGTTAAACCCCCGTTCTGTTAAGATCTTTTGAATATTTACAGCATTATCGCGGGTATTAAAAGAGTTAGCTTCGGGGATAATATCCGCCTGGGGCACGCCCATTTTAACTAAAAGTTTGGTCAAGTCATCAGATTCGGGACTGCCAGATCCTTTCCAGCCAATTCTGCCACCACTGACGATAATTTTGGGTGCTTTACCCGCCCGATACAAATTGGCACCATACCACACCCGATCGCCGGCATCGGTCAGATCGACATCAGGACGCGGATAAGCTGGAGAGCGAGTACCACCACCCAAAATGGCGATCACATCGGCAGTTGGTAACTCAGTTTTGGGAATATTTTGCCACTCCAGAGATTGTGCCAACCAATTACTAGTCCAGGCATTACTAGTCAAGAATAAAATCGTCAAGGCTAGCGCAATCGGGACAGGAGTCCACTTAGATTTTATCCACCATAATCCTAAAGCGATAATTAGTAACAAGTTAATCGAACCGAGTGGATAGAAGAACAGTGGGATTAGTTTTGAGAGAAACAGAAACATTTAAATTAATTGATAGTTGATAGTTGATAGTTAACTTGTATCTTTAATTTCTGTCCCCTATTCACTATTCACTATTCACTATTCACTATTCACTATTCACTAACCAAAGTAATCTGACTAGCTGCGTCCATAGCTTTAGTACGGGCGAGATCGGTTGTCTCCGCTTTAGCTAAAGCGACACCCATCCGGCGATAGGGGCGAGCATCGGGTTTGCCAAATAATCGAATATCGACATCGGGCATACTCAAAGCCTTTTCGACACCAGTAAATGAGATCGAATCGGATGTTTCGGCGGCTAAAATTACGGCACTTGCTGCTGGTGCGTATTGAATAATATTTGGAATTGGCAAACCTAAAATTGCGCGTAAATGCAACTCAAATTCATTCAAATTTTGAGAGATTAACGTTACCATTCCCGTATCGTGGGGACGGGGTGATAATTCGGAAAAAATCACCTCATCCGCTGTAATAAAAAACTCGACGCCAAAAATTCCGGCTCCACCGAGGGCATCGGTAACTTTAGTCGCGATCGCTTGAGCCTGGGCAAGTTGATCGGGCGTAATGTCGGCGGGTTGCCAAGATTCTTGATAATCACCACGTTCTTGACGATGCCCGATCGGCGGGCAAAAGATCGTCGGTGCGTGCCATTGTTTGATAGTGAGGAGGGTAATTTCAATCTCAAAATTGATAAATTCTTCAACAATTACCTTATGACTATCGCCTCTAGAACCATCAATCGCATAGTGCCAAGCCTGCTCAACTGCTGATTCATTGGCGACGATCGATTGTCCTTTACCCGATGAAGACATCACCGGCTTAACCACATTGGGAAAGCCGATCGAGTGGGAAACTGCCTGCATCTCATCCAATGTGGTTGCATAGCCATATTTAGCCGTCCGCACTCCCAATTCCTGGTGGGCGAGTTCGCGAATCCGATCGCGATTCATCGTGTAGTGAGTCGCCTTAGCGGTGGGAATGACAGTAATGCCGCGCGACTCAAACTCGGCCAATTTTTCAGTTCTAATGGCTTCGATTTCCGGAACGATGTAGTCGGGTTGATGTTTGGTGACAACGCGTTCGAGATCTTCACCACTCAACATCGAAATCACCTCACAATCGTCAGCCACTTGCATCGCCGGGGCGTGGGGATAGCGATCGACGGCGATGACATGATTGCCCAAGCGTTGTGCGGCGATCGTAAATTCCTTGCCCAATTCACCCGATCCCAATAACATCAACTTTTTTGGCAGTTTTATCACGGTCAGATCGTCCAAACAACATCTCTAGTAGTTTAGCAACGATCTCGATCTTAATTTTGCGGCAATCTTCGGGACGAAGGGGCGACTGAGCGTTATTGCCAATTGACGATCGCTTCAATTGCCCAGCGGGGACAACTGCGCTGAGTCGTAATCGTTTTTTCACCGAGTGGATTGCCTTGAGCATCGACGATCGTTTCCGTGCGGACGATCGTTTCACCATGTTCGAGATAGTTTTCTAAGACACCGATCGCCCTGGCGCGGAGTTGCTGGGCGACTGCTGGCGATAACCGATGATCGGGTTCGATTTCGCTACTTTTATCCGCTGCGTACAATAAAGCTAAATCGTCAGGTTGGCTGAAAACTGATTTGGACATAGTAACAGTGGATTCATCATCAAGATCGCCATCGGGTGTAGCTTCGATCGCCAACTTAGAGATAATCTTACCTAAAATCTCGCTATCAGTGCCACCATTGCTGGGAGTAAGATCGAAATTGTTGAGCCTGGGGAGATCGCCGAGTTTGGAAATCCAGGCAATCCGATCTCGGAGTGAGAAGGAAATTAGTCCCAGCCGAGTTTGTAAGTCCAGTCGATTGTCGGCACAGATCATGTCTTGAACGCGATACCATTTCGATCGCGCCAAAATCAAAACATCTAATCTGAGTGAGGTGGGAATTGGTTGTTTATGTTCTTGCCAAGCTTGCCACAATATTTCGGCCAAATCATACTGTAACGTATAATTGGCAGGTATTTCATACTTCTGATACCGCATGAATCCCCGCTCGGAAGTAACATTATCGATTGGGATAAATTGAAACTCAGAGATCGTATTTTGAATCATCTCGGAGTAATTGCTATCCTTTTTGACCAGGATATAGTGCAACTTTTCGGCGACTTTATGGATCGCAATTAGTTCGCCAGTGGGTGTCGATAGTTGTAATGAGTTATGGGCGTAGTCAATCCGCAGATGCTGATTGACCACCAATCGCTTTTTACCTTGGGCAAATCGCCACACAATCGTGCGATCGTCTAATTGTCCGATCGGATTGTCGCGGTAGTCGAGCACGGCGGTGGCTTCTGGATCGGCCAATCCACGCCGATCTCGATCAACTTCGCTCAGACTATCAGTCTCATGAAAATTGGTGTCGCTCATCATTAGATTTATCTACTCGATCGATAGGGTGTTTGGTTAAAGTTGAGAATTCTAATAAAAAATAATCGGCGAAAACTAGTAGATTTAATTTGGAAATTAAAGCGATTGCAATCTAGAAACGCAGCGTAAAGGCTAATTGAGGCAGATCGATCGCGCGGCTCATGACACAGCTTGGGTAGCTTTTAGCAATCTCGGATCGGCGATCGGCAATGGCACTCTCGCTTGGCTAGCGCCAACAGCCGCCAAACTTCGCGGTTGAGACGGAACTACTCTCAAAAGTTATAGTACCCAAAATTGCCGTACTGATTACATCAAATCCTACTAGCGATCGCACTTTGGTAGCTCGATCTTTGCATACATTCGGGCACCCGCCGCCAACCGATTTCCCGATCGACTGGATCGCCTCTACGAGGATTGCCAAAATGTATCGGAATTAATATGTATTTCTGGAGCTTGGGCATAGACTGTACTCTGTTATGCAGAAAATTGAAAATTAGTACCAATGGTGTCAGCAAATACACCATAAATGTCAAAAGTATAGTGTGAGCAAGAACATGACGAACATCCTATCCAAAAATCTGATCTCCCCGATTCTAATTGCCGTCGCCGTCTGGGTTGCCAGTGCGCACGCGACTACCGCCAATCCCGTAAGTTCTAAATCGACAACTAATACCTTAGCTGCGACCAACACAGAAGCTACCGCCGAGCAAATCGAACAAGCCGCACAAGCAACTGAAGTTAGACCTGGTGACTGGGCATATCAAACGCTGCAAGCATTGGGCAATAAATATAGCTGTGGCAATACCCCCACTAGCAACAAGACCTTATCCCGTGAAGAATTTGCGACTAGCCTCAATGGTTGCGTCCAATCGATCGAGCAACTAGTCGCTAGAAGCAAGCCGCGTAGAGCGATTAAAAAAAGGCGGACTCCCGCGCCAGCGGTAGAAACAGCACCTCCAGTAGCTCCCGAAGTGGTTTCACCACCACCCACACCCGTCGCGCCACCCGAACCCCAAATCGAGCAGGACGAAGTAGTTACTCAACAAGATCTCGATAGGCTCAAAGGTCTGGTGCAATCGTTTAGTGCCGAACTCCAAGGTGTAGACAGTCGCCTCGTAGCTCTAGATGAGAAGGTCGCTAAACTCAAAGACCAAGCTTTCTCCACTACTACTAAGTTAAATGGCGAAGCAATCATCGGGATTAGCGGTTACAACACTGGTCGTGGAATTGTTGCTGGTTCGAGTAGCACGGTGTTAAGCAATCGCGTTCGTCTCAACTTTGATGCTAGTTTCATGGGCAAGGATCGGCTCCGCGTGAGATTACAGTCTCGGAATACTCCCAACTTGACTACACCTGCTGGGACTCGGATGGCGCGGTTGGGCTATGACGGTGACGAAGCCAACCAAACCAATGTGTCTTTGCTCCAATACTCTTACCCACTTAGCCCCCAAACCAAAATTATTGCGGAGACAGTCGGTAGTGAGTTCAACGAGAACATGTACACCTTCAACCCCATTCTGGCCAGTTCTGGTGAGGGTTCGATTTCTCGATTCGGTCGCTTTAACCCTGTGTACCGACTCAGTGGTGATGGCGCATCATTAACACTAAATCACAAGTTCGGTGACGGACTAGACGTAGCAGTAGGATATGCGGTTCCAGGCGCAGCTTCTACTAACGCTACTACTGGTGTTACCACTCCTGCTGTAGTTTCTAACCCTGCTGCGGGTACCGGCTTATTCAATGGTGCTAACGCTATCATCGGGCAGTTAAACTTCCGCCCAGTAAACGACCTCAACCTCGGTTTGATTTATGCCCGTTCTTATGGGAATGGTGGGATCGCTGGTGGTACGGGCAGTGCGGCAGCCGATAGCCCCTTTGGTTCGGTACCGACAACTGCCAATCACTACTCTTTCTTAGCTAGCTACAAAATTAGTCCTAATTTTGTCTTCTCTGGTTGGGCTGGATTTATCGAGGCCAATCGCGAGATTGGTGGCGGTAGTGCTAGTGTCAGCAACTACGCGATCTCCTTAGCTTTCCCCGATCTCGGTCAAAAGGGGAATAATTTGGCTTTTATCCTTGGTATCCCCCCAAAACTGAATTCGCGCAGTACGGCCGCTTCTCCTGATAACAGCACTTCATATCACCTTGAAGCTCTCTATAAGGTGAAGTTAAATGATAACCTGGCGATTACCCCTGGTATCTTGCTCATCACCAATCCCGAACATAATGGTGCTAACCCCACTGAGTATGTGGGCACGATCCGATCGACCTTTAAGTTCTAACAAAATCGCATTGGCAACTCTCGTTGCCAATTTTCCTAGATCGACCTCCAGGGGAAAGCAAAAGTGCTTTCCCTTTTTTGCGATGCGATCGGATTAGAGATCGGACAAGAGTAGATCGAGAAAATATCGGCGTTGCTGAATCAGGGGATGATTTTCTTGTAGGGGTGCCCCGTCTTGTCATTTTTTTAGTCGGGAGTTCCCCACGACTAAAAACGCCGCTTGTGGGTACCCTTAATCGATGCGGGGTAAGCACGAGGCATTACCCTTCCAAAAATTG
>NZ_JANNDR010000361.1:0-3423 GCF_031378165.1 Chamaesiphon sp. OTE_75_metabat_556 | reverse complement strand
TGCCCACTCGCGATCGTGCGGTTCCCGATCTAGGTCATTGAGGAGCTTTTCCCGCATCCGTTCTAGTTCGAGCAAGTCGGCGATTTTGCGGGCGAGTTCGATTTCTTCATCAGCTCGGAGCAGGCGAATTCGACCGATTTCTTGTAAATATAGTCGGATCGAATCTTCGGTAAATTGTTTCTTCTTGGTTTGAACGCGACGGCGGGAGGCTTTCACCTTCCCCAGCTTCCCATCCTCGTCTTCAACTTCAGAGTCACCGTCAGCTTCAGCCGGAAAGTCATCAGCATCAGCATCTTCGTCGAGCAGTAATTCTAACTCGCTGTCAGTGTCTTTCGTCGTTAGGGTTGCGAGCATGTCTTTAGTCTGGGTCATGTGTGGGGTCCTCTTACTCCTATCTGTAACAATGAACTAAATGTAGTGTTATATTTCGGCCAGCAATCGCTTGGTTGTTTGCACGATCGTGGCAACTTGGAGCGATGGCTTCAAGGCCGAGCTAACTCGAACGTTAACCTCCCTGAAAGGGAATCGCTGAATTATTAATAGTCTTCGATCGAGAGAATATCCTCGATTGAGGAAAGCCCTTTTGATTGTAGCTCTTATTAAAATTTCTGCCAGTTTGGATTGTTAATTAAAATATCAATTTATGCAGACTGCACTCTCATAACGATTGCTGCCGATCGATCGCGTTGTCTCAAGTCTTTCCACACTGGAATATACCTGATCTTCAAAGCATTGGAAAATTTTCCCCGAAGCAAAAGTTAATAGGGTGACTATTAACAATGGGGCAGTAGAGACTGATTTTCATGAATAGATGGTCAACTTTGTTACAAAGACTTAACAGATCGTTAAATCGATCGATCGATCTCCTCTTCGCTGCTGCTATTGTCAAACTTTGACTTGTGCAAAAGCACCCGATCCACCAAGAGATCGGGGAAAATTTTTTCCCCCCTCTTGATATCCACAGTCTAACTGTTTAGTTTCACTTTGCCCACCCAATTTGATGTGACAATCATGCGTTAATTTGCTGAAATATCATTATTTTTGTGATTTTAGGCATTTAGGGAGCGGGGACTGGGGGACTGGGATTGCTTTTAATCTCTATCCACTATTCACTATTCACTATCCACGTCCTATCCTAAAGCCTAATTCCTAAAGCCTAAAACCTAATTCCTCGTGTGGTGATGATCGTAGCGGATGCGCGAACCCGCCCAGAGGAGTTTTTCGCGGAGGGTTTGGTAGTAGGAATAGTTATCGCGGAGAATGATAAACTTGGCCTGACAGTCCGCCATCTGGACATCTACCCGCTGTCCCGGCCAAATTGAGGTAGCCAGCACTCCATCATTCCAGAGCTTGGTATTGAGTTCGTAATCACCTAGCGGCCAAATACTCACTGTCGAGCCGGGGGGAATGATAATCGGGCGACTGGAGAGACTCAGCGGACAGATCGGCGCAATGCTAATTGCCGCCATTCCAGAATGGACGATCGGGCCATTGGCGGAGACATTGTAGCAAGTGGAGCCAGTGGGGGTAGAAACGAGTAGCCCATCGCCTTGATACTGATCGACGATTTCGCCATCGATTTCCATCTCCAAAATCGAGGTCAACATCCGATCTGCTGCCGCCGGCTTGATACACATATCATTGAGCGCGAGAAATTTTTCACTCTCAGGCTCGCAATTACGATCGTCACCATTATATATATGAGCTTGAAGCATCATCCGCCGCTCGATCGCATATCGATCGCCTGCTAGTCGCTCCCAGATGTTCTCGCCATCGATCGGGACATCGGTGTTAAATAGTTCTAATGGTTCGGTCAAGAAACCGAGATGTCCGCCAGCATTGATGGCGAGGATGGGGATGCCATCGGGGGAGAGTTGTCTGGCAGCGGTGAGAGCTGTACCATCACCACCAAGCACGATCGCCAGATCGATCGGTTTGCTAGTAGATCCGAGGAATACTGGATAGGGATTGTCTTTGGCTCCACTCGGCCCCATCATGACATGACAACCCTGTTGTTCGAGTTGTTTGGCAGCTTTTTCCGCGAGGGCTTTGCTGCCGCGATCTCCAGCTTTGTGGGCGATGATGACGTTTTGGAGTTGCACGAGTTAGTGGATAGTGAATAGTGGATAGTGAATAGTGGATAGTGAATAGTAAATGATGGATAGTGAATTTGTGGTGGTAGGAGGATTAAGGGACTGACATCTGGACGCAAGCGTCCAAAATTAATATCCACTATTCACTAGTGCAAGAAGTGACGAACGCTGGTAAAGACCATCACGATCCCCAATTCATTGGCAGCGGCGATCGAATCGTGATCGCGCATACTACCACCTGGTTGGACGATCGCCGTAATGCCAGCGGCGGCGGCGGTTTTGACGGAATCATCGAAGGGGAAGAAGCCATCACTGGCGAGGATTGCGCCTTGGGCAGCGGTGCCAGCTTGGGCGAGGGCGATTTGAGCGGAGCCGACGCGGTTCATTTGTCCGGCACCAACGCCGATGGTAGCACGATGTTTGGTAACGACGATCGCGTTGGATTTGACGTGTTTGCAGACTTTCCAAGCGAATAATAATTCTTGGAGTTCGGCGGCGGTGGGTTGCTTGGTAGTGACAACTTGCCAGTTGTCGGTAGTTTCGATCGCTTCATCTGCTGCTTGAACTAAAAGTCCACCAGCGATAACTTTGACATTATCTTTCGTGCCCGTGGCCAGATCTGTGAGCGTTAATACCCGCAGATTTTTCTTGGTGGCAAATACTTCGGCAGCTTCGGGAGTACAGGCTGGTGCGACGATACATTCAAGGAAGGTTTGGCTCATCGATCGAGCGGTATCGGCATCAAGGGGACGATTGACGGCGACGATCCCACCGAAGGCCGATGTCGAGTCGGCATTGTAAGCCCTGTCGTATGCTTCGAGCAGTGTATCTCCTAACGCCGTCCCGCAAGGATTGTTATGTTTGATAATCGTGGCGGCGGGAGTATCGCCAAATTCGGCAATAATCCGGCGGGCGGCTTCGAGATCGACGAGGTTGTTATAGCTGAGTTCTTTGCCCTGTAAAATTTTGGCCGTCGTCCAACCTGTCGGCACTGCTCCCGTCTGATACCAGGCGGCTGTTTGATGGGGATTTTCGCCGTAACGGAGTGATTGCAATGGTTGGGCAGAAATTTGATAATTTTGATTTTCCCCTACTTGAGCAGCCAGATAGCCCGCGATCGCGGTGTCATAAGCAGCAGTATGTTGAAAGGTTTCTAATGCGCTAGCTTGCCGGAACTCGATTGAGGATTGGCCGTTATTTTTAGTTAATTCGGCCAGATAGTCATTGTAGCGATCGGGATTGGATAAAACGGTCAGATGTGCAAAATTCTTGGCGGCAGCGCGGAGCATGGCGGGGCCACCGATGTCGATTTGCTCGATCGCGTCTGCTA
>NZ_JANNDR010000333.1:0-7826 GCF_031378165.1 Chamaesiphon sp. OTE_75_metabat_556 | reverse complement strand
CATAGTTTTCAAGCCGCTGGTGATTCCATCGGCATCAAACCCATAGCTAAAGGACTCGCGGCCATACCTTTGATGACTTGGAGGGTCGCTTTGCAGTCCCCGATGGCGGAATGATCCCCCCCTGGTAATTTCTGCCAGCGATAGCTACTTCGGTATGTGTTCCACTCGCCGCAAAATTGGCTGTACCATTGCATGACACATTCGCCGGCGATCGGTGGCACGTCATACCCTCGATCGCCAAAAGTGAAAAACAGTGCTTCTCGATCAAATGGAAGGTTATAGACCAGGAGCTTGCGGTCAAAAATCAGCTCGTTCAAGCAGTCGATAACGCTGTCGAATAGCGGTTCATCTTGAAGGCTGATATTAGTCATGCCGTGGATATTAGTGGCTCCTTCAGTTACCTTGGTTTTGGGGCAAAACCGCTGATTGATGATTTCGTTGCCGTCGAGGTCGATGATGCCTAGTTCGATAATTTCTGGGCCTGATAATCCGGTGGTTTCGGTGTCGAGAATATAGTAGTCGTTGGGTGAGTCGAGTATGGACTTTGCCCAGTTTATGGCCTCGTTGCGATCGTTCATTGATTAGGCTCCTTGTTGTTGGGTCTGGTTGGTGGTCGGCTGTCTCTCCAGCCGCTGTCACACCACTTTTCTATTGACTCAACCGTACTTGCGACGAACTTCGTCTAAATCTTCGGGTTTATTGCCTTAGCGGGCAGGTGTCGCCACTTTTGCCACTGGACGGGGTAGACCTGTCCAGTGGTTTTTGGTGTCTGTGTGTGAGCGGTTCGATTTCACCAGTGGGTTGTTGTCTTCTCTGACAGCTCCGAGCTTTTCCTGGTGTGATGGAACGTTGAACAGGGTGGTGTTGGTCTAGATGTTGGAGGGTATGCTTTGGGGCATAGTTTTCAAAGAGATGAGAAAATAGGGGATGTACGGGCTACAGAGCGGCAAACTTTAAAGCCCGTACACACTTTAATTAGCAGGTCATCTGTGGAAGGGTATCTTTTCACAGATACCTTTTGATGGTACTATGGAAGACAACAAAAGATCAACTAGTTCGATGGATCTGAGAAAACGTGCTGGCAAGAGCCGAATGGATGTAGCTGTGGCATTGGGAGTAACGCAAGCCACGGTTGCAAAATGGGAACAGAGAGTGCAAGAGCCTCACCTCCCAATGTGGAAAATCAAGAGATGGGCTGAAATCTATGGTTGCCCCATAGACGAACTTATTTCGGCATTTCCTCCAATTAGCTCTGATAATTCAGTCACCCAGCAAAGTAAATTAGATGAGGAGATGCACTTATCATCTGCGAATTAACCAGCATGTGAATAAAGCTGGATCGATCGATCCGGCTTTCTAGTATCAATTTATATTCTTGGTAAAAGGTAACTAAAAAGTATGCTGTGCTTGAGATCACAGCAGTGTCATGAATGTCTTGATGAAATAAAAGATGAACCTATTTTAATCTGACAAAATGCACCACCCTGATATTGCAGACGTTATTCTAACTATCGATGATTACTTTCTACTATCAGATGAGAAGAATTCAAGATGTCAAGTTGAATCAATTTCTGATGGTAGAGATGAACATCAACCGAAGCATGGGATAAGAATTAGTAGGCAATTAAAGGCTGGGTGGATATTAGCTACTATTTGGGACATGGATCGTGATAATGATACTATTTTATTTCAACATTCACGCCCATCAAGCTCTGGGACTTGGACAACTGATATTGAAGTAGAATGCAGTGATTATTCCAAAGAATCTATTAGAACTGCTGTGAGAACAATAATGAAAATTGATAAAGAAGAAGCCGCAAGGCAACCGCAACCTCCTGAACCTACGTTAATACCTAAATTTGAACCTTAAATTCTCGATCGATCCACCCCCTCCCCTTATCCTACCAACTAGTGTAAGATGCACCCAAACGATCGGGACACCCCAACATGAAGCGCAAATGGCAACTACCACTCATCCTCAGACTGCATCGAGGAGCATCCATCATCTGGATTGGTATCGAATGGCGATCGCCCCGCTACCGACCGATTAACCCAGCATCCGATCTGAGTGAGTTCTCAGGAATGCTCAAATCCTATGACGATTGAATCAAAAATGTATTAGAATCTTGGGTGATATTCCGTAAATCTACCCAGAAAATGTCTAGACAGAAACTAAATCGCGTCCATGCTCGCGTAGAAGTACCGATGAGTCCTGATGATAAGCAAGCCTTTGAAAAGTGGTGTAGAGTCAACGGCATGACAATGGCAGAAGTAATTAGAAGTGAAATAAGTCATCTAGTCAGAGAGGGTTACTCACTTACTTCATGAGCAATAATCATCAGGGTTCTTTGGTTTAGGCTCTCTAAACCAAATGCGTCTTCTTCTAGTCAATCTACGATTTCCCGTCAGAGCATCTAACTCTTTTTGAAGCTGAATTATTCGATCTAGTCTTCTTTTACTTATCATAGTTCTATTGATTATTCGGATATATATCTACTAGGATGTACCCACCCGATCGGTCTTCTGTCAGCAGCTTCAATCATAAATATTAGATCCGTATCAACGTATCTAGTCCGGTAATTGATAATCTGATGCATCACGTCTCGAATATCGTTATAGTTACCTCTGTGTAAATGTAGCGGTCTAAAACAACCTGGTGATGCTGATGCTCGCTTACAAATCAGAGTGTAATAATTGGGATAGCCGATCGCGGTCTTCATCACAAGTTGGTAGTAAATACCTTCCTATTATTCCCACCGATAATCTGACTATCCCATCCTCCTAAGCCATTGCGATTAAGGGGTATTCTACTTGACATTCACCTTATCCGCCAATGTCGTCGCATAACTAGCCAAATCCGGATCTTGCTCCTTACAGGTAGTAATCGACTCGATTAATTTTGGCGTACTGCTACCCAATCCAGCACTAGTATTATTCACCGCGTCTGCTGCTGATAGGTAGGTACCCAAAGCACCGCCGAATAAGTTATTTGCATACTCAGCAATATAGGTAGTTTGACCGTAAGACCTAATCAGCGAGTCGGCTGTAGTCGTTTGGCTACTTACCTCGGTGCCATCAATAACGCTGTATTCTCCCGTGGATGGAATCAGATCGGTTATCTCCGCCGCTGGCAGATCTAGATCGACACTCGGGACACTCCATAACTGCACCAGATCGGGGAAATTGCAATTGATGTCGCTGGCATGTGCGCTGTACGGATTGAGACACTTAATCAGCGATTTACCCTGTAGATATGAATTCCAATCGATAGTCAGATATCCAGCGATCGTCATCGTCCCACCATAAGGAGTGTCGGACATTATGTACTGACATTCACCCCAGTATTCATAGTGAACTAGTGCCAGTTCTTCAGCGGTGAATTTAGTCAGGTTTCGGTACGATGTCAGCTTGCTAGCAATTACGGCTAGATATGCCAGTAGCCGTTCAGTGCTATCACACCATGTCGGTCTATCGGGCATCGGCCAGCCATAACCATCCATACCAACATCGATCGTCATCGAGGGATCGTAAGGCGAATAACTCCAGATTCGCTCTAAAATTGACTGTTTATCTTCCAGTGGGTGCGGATTAACGATCGGCAGCAGCGCACTAAATACAAACCGCCCCGCCCCGTTATCATCCTGCGTTACCGACCAAGTAATATAATCTTTGGATTCAGCGCGCACCGCAGCATTGTCAGATATATAATTATTCCGAGAGTCCAGATTACTATTATTGATAGACATAATTGCCCACATCAAAGCTTGGTCTAGATATCTTAATTGATTTAATTCAGATTGATTAATAATTGTCATAATTGAATTCTCACTAGCGTATTAATTCCGTACTCCCCTCCTGTAAAGTATTCCCCTTTGAATGGTTCGATCTTTACTCCATTCATCCTTGGTGTTTTATTACTCCTAGTCCTGGTCAGATTGTCTTCAACTGAACCTTCAGGCCGTTTATCTAATTTAGTGTAATTTGCATGTTGAATTACTACTTTCTCAGCTTCTTCCAGCGTGCTCGCATTAATCACGATTGACGTTTGGTCTTTGAGAATATAAGTTACTCGATATCTACCGATAGTATAACTAGGCAAGTACGGTCTATTTTCGCCATTGTAGTGAGGGATATGTAACGTCGGATTATTGGCATAAGAACGAAATGAAAATTTCTTGCGAGTTCCGACAGGACGATATTGAATTGCTAATTGCGGTTTGAAGTTTTCCTTCTTCTGTGCCCACCACATCGGGATTGATGATTGTACCCACAGCCTGCCATCAACTAGATAGAATAGGCAGAATTTGATTAAGATTTCCCACACTGAATCTTCTGGATAAATCCGCAAGTACTTACTATAGATCGGCTGGATCTGGTCTTGCTCCTCCTCTAGGTTTAGCTGGTATGCCTCGATCACCTGTGGGTTATGCAGCTTCATGGCTACTTGAATCAAGACCTTGTAACTACTAGATTTCTTATTGGCGTTAGGGGTACTCATGAGATTGTAACCTTGAGTTTATCAGCATCGGGAACCGTCGCATCCTCGTGTTTTTCAGTGGCTTTAGCTTCCCCTTCCTTAGTGGCTTTATCCTTAGATTCTTGTTCCTTATCTAAAGTTTCTAACTGTTCTTTGGCTGACTTAATATCATTAGTAATATCAGTCAAACCAGTAGATAAAGTATTAATAGTGCTTAATTTATCTCCAACCTTTCCGGTGGTAGTAGCAATCTTATTATCCTCACGCATCCAGCCGGAACCTGTCGCTAACATGTTCATTGCCTTCAATGCGTTGCCAATCTTGCTAGTATTATTGGCATTATCAGCCGTCACCGTACCAAGGGAATTCTCCATGGAAGCTACTTTACTAAGCATATTTGTCCCAGCAACATAGACGGCTGAAACTTTAGCAAACTGCAACTTAATATAATCTACTTTCTCCTTACCAAAAACATTATTTAAAATACTATCGAATGTTTTCGAGAGTGGGTCTAGTAATCCCTCTCCTAACCCAAATAGAGATCCCATATTATTTAGAATTGCCACAAATGAACCCGCAATATTGGTAATTGTGGAAGTGACTGAGGAAATTTGTAAGATCAACTCGACAAAGATCAATACATGCTGGAACAGGAACAAGACAGCCGTGATCGCTGTTGCAATCGTCCCCAATGCGATCAGGTTCGCGGTGGTGTTGCCTTTTGGGGTAACGTTGGCGCGTGATTGCTGTTGGAGTGGATTGGGACTAATCGGCTGTCCGGTTTCGATCTTCTTAGGGATTTGGGATATTGGGGCGTTAGAGGTGGCTTGATTGGCTGCCAGATTCTCTTGTAGGTTCTTGTCCAAATAGCTATCACCATACATCGGTGTCCCATTGGCACTAAATACCACCGCCCGATCTCCGATCGACGTGCCTCTCTGGCCGTCTTGAGCTTGAGTGAATTTCTCTAAATTTCGCTTGGATTTAGCTGATGATTGATTTGCATCGATCGCTTGAATATAGAAATTACTAGTATCGATAGCAGCTGCTAAAGCCTGGTTAATTTTAGTGTTAGACAGAGATGGTGGCCGAGAGCGCGCACCCTGTGTCGGTGATGACTGAATAGTTTTGGGCAACTTCTGCTTATTCTTGCCACTGCCTAGAGGTGACTTGCTTTTAGAGCTTGGCATTACCACAGGCTTGACTTTAGCGGCCTGTTTTTTGGCAATCTTGTCAAACTTGGCCTTTGTTTCACATGAGTTGGTGTTACCCCGATCGATCGCATCTGACTGGGAGAGGACAAATGATTTAGTATCGATCGCTCGCTGTTTGTTAAGTGCTACTTTCTTGTCCTGTGCGAGCTGAAAAAACTCCTGATCCTTATTAAGCATCCCACTGACAATATCCTGCAATTTCAGCCCTAGCTTAGCCTTGAGGATGTCGGGAAACTGACTACCTGCTGGAATATCATCACTCATAGCAATTGTCCGGCAACGATGCCCACATTCTGGGTACAGACGGCGATCTCTTGTGAGATAGATCGATGTGCAGCGATGCCCTGATATGGCAGATCGGAGATTTTGCCATCGATCTCGATTGGGATAGTTTTGGTCACTGATGGTAATCCCATACCTGCAATTAACTCTGATGTTTGACCTTGGGCAACCAGGGAACTCACCAAGGCAGATCGGATCATGTCATTGCTGGAGATAGCTAAATTCAGCAGCTCAGTTATTACCTGTAACTGGTTTTCATATTTGGCTATCCCGTTTTGGGTTTGAACTGATATCGCGCTACTCTCTTGGATACCTAGAGCTAAATTCACTTGATCCATATATTCGGCCAATAATGCTGGGAGATCTTTGACGATTACGCATTCATCAGCCGTTATCTTATTACCTGTAAAACGATTAGTTAACCGTCTCACCAACATCCCTAATTCACCAAAACTAGTTACGCCTACCTTGGTTGGATCTACAGGTTTATCTTTAGATACGATAGTCCTAACTAAAGCTCTCGCCTTATCATGGTCAATAGTGCCGTCGGCTTCTGGTCGATACCCAAATAGATCCGCAATCTTCTCGATTAAATGGCCTAAATTGGCTACTCTAGTCTCTCCACTAGTTGGATTTTTTGCGTAATAACCTGCATTCAGAGCTTCGCGAATTTCATCGATTTTAGGATTATGCATAGTAACAGTGCCATATGATTGATCTGATTGAGGAGCGAACCACCAGTTATACGATCGGTCGTTATCTACGATCCAAAATGGATGTGTGAGATCTAGGTTTATATCATCGGTAGGGCTAGGGCGATTATTCCACATATTATTATTTCCGCCCATCGCTCTTAGGGTTCTACTAGTTTGTTCATAGTAAAAATAATTAATATTTTCAATCGTTGTTCCTGCACCTAAATCGGGAATGTTTAATGGTTGATTTAGTTTTGATTGATATAAATCATTCCAATTATTAAATATACTTGGCAAGCTTTCCTCAAATAAATAGGCATATGGGTAGTAGTCTGAACCTGAAGCCAAGTTACGTATCTGTAAGCTAATAGCCTCATCATCACAATAAAAAGTACCAAGTACTGGATACTCGATTGGCAGAAAATAGGGTACTCCTTTGACTAGGTTTAGTGTGTAATGCATCCATTCGATCGCCAACTTTGGATCGTTCGTGCTTTCGCGATAATACCCAATCTTAACTTGCTGTGTTTTGGCAGGTGTTATTGGTTGAGATTTTGGCAGCTTGCGAACGTCCAAGTAATAGCCATTTACCAAACTTCTGTAATTAGGTTTCACAGGTATCCGTAGAGAGTTTTCACCTTCAACATATTTATAGTACTTAGCCTTGCTAGCAAAAAAAGATACTTCTGCATAACCGTAAAATGCTACACCGTTACTATTTTCAACTCTAATGGCAGGTTTGACAGATCGCCCTTGTCGTGGGGCTACAACCTCTTTTTCCGTTGCGCCTATATAGGCTGGAAACAATTGAGCGTTAGCAGCATAAAAAGCTTCGTACAGTGTGTACTGTGACCAAAAAGTGTATTCTGTAATCTCACGATAGATGTTTGTGCCAACTCCGACCGCAAAGGGTAGCTGATAGGTTGAACAAGCATTTACATAGACCACTTCAGGATTTAAGCGATATGCAAATGGTGAACCTCGATCGAGAACTGCTGGCGGTAAATTTGGTTGGTGTTCACATCCATCTTGATATATTGGGAATTCACCTAAATATTGATTACCGGTAGCACTTATTCTAAAAAGCATCTTTCAAGGATAGTCTTTGGCTATTTTATAAAAGTTGCAACGGATTGGTTCAATACAGTAAGCCTGTAC
>NZ_JANNDR010000331.1:0-4950 GCF_031378165.1 Chamaesiphon sp. OTE_75_metabat_556 | reverse complement strand
CGATCGCGGCGATGAGTGCGATAACTAGGAAAAATGGCAATGCTTTCATTCGGTTCAACCCCAACACAATGTGATGATGCTCTTAGTATTCCCCGCTTAGAGACACTTCAACCTGAATGCGCTAGTTCCGAAGAAAGCCTACCAAATCGGCATCGATCTTAAAATCGTTGGCGTAAGCGCAAAGCGCAGGCGTCTCGTTCGCGAAGCGTCTCGGAGAGAAGAGAAGCCTACCGGAGGTAATCGACTAGCTAACTTAAATTGACTCAATCACCACCACCGCCACCGCCACCACTATCGCTACCACCGCCACTATCGCTGCTGCTGTAGTCACTACTACCAGTGTCCGTGCTGCTCCCACCACCAAAGTCGCCCAGACTAAACCATGATGAGCCACTATTATCTGCTGTGGGTTCAATACTAATATTGCTAAATCGATCGCAGTTGTCGATGACTTCCGCTGCATCAAAGGTAGTACCACTGGGGAAAATAAACCCAAAGGCATCAGCAATTTCACTCCGCATGGAGTTATAGTCGCAGGATTCGCCGATCGAGCGGTGATAGTCTCCAAAGTCATCTTCAGAGCAATACAGTGCAAAGGCATAACAATCATCCTGCGAACTATAGCCGCTAGCTTGGACAGTCTGCTTGACTTGAGCGGGAGTATATCTTGGCTGGTTGCCATAGCGGTTGCGGAGTTCGGGGCCGACATGCTTGACATATTTGTGGACGGCGACACGTTGGCGATCGGATTTTGCACCGGTGGCGGCACGATTGGCAGATCTTTTAATAGCTGGGTGATAAATGGCTCTACTGCTTCGCGATCGCCACCAGCTAACTAGCGCAATTAGCAACAGTATCAGTCCCAAAACTAGCCCAATCGTCCCCAGGATATTTGACAAGCTTTGCATAATATTCGGCTGTTATTATTGTTTGGGCACCGCTTTGAGACGATCGCTCAGATCGATCTAAGGCATCCACTCGACGCCGATTCCCACGCGACTATCGTAGTTTTCCTTGGCATTTTGCTGTTGGATATCCGTAGACAAGCGGAGATGATTGGTGAGGGCATAGCCGACGGAGAGCGTAGTCAGACCAGTTTCGGTACTGCTACCCAAGCCCACCCAGCTTTGACTCAGCGCGATATCGGCACCGCCGCCACGCGAGGGCACGAGCATCAGTTTGAGGCCGAGATTGAGGCCGTCGCGGTTGTATTTATCAGTTTGGAGATGGCGAAAGCCGACGATCGGGGTGATATTAATATAACCACCCAAAGGTAGTAGATAGTATTGCGCGTCTACCCCGTAAGCACTGCGGCTACCACCTGAATTGTAATTGGCACTGGCTGAAAGTCCACTGCGTCCTAAGAAGACATCATCTACTGCCAGATGAAATCCGCCGGTTTGGGCGGTGGATGGATATTGCGAGTAGCCTACTTTGACCCGCGTCCGAAAACTGGGGTCGTTTTTAATCTCATCCAGGACATCAGGAATCCCTTTGAGCCATTTTTGCAAAACCGGACTACCATTAATAATTTCGGGACTGAGATCGATGGCGTTGTTAGTGCTTGCTGGCGGGGTCTGCGCTGGAGCGGGAGTGGGAGTTGGCTGTTGCGCGACCAGATTGGATTGGAGATCGAGAGTCTGGAGATTGCCCAGTTCAGCAGCAGCAGGATTGGCAATACTGGGCGAGATCTGTCCCCACCAGCCCAGACAGACGATCGTGCCCATGACTGTTTGACACCAACTTCCCAGCCTCAAATGATGATGATTTCGGTTTAGCAATTTACTTGAGTGGCGATCGCCTTACGGCGTGCTCGTGCGACCTGGATACCGTCATATTTTAGCATTGGGTCGAAGTTACTTGTAGTCTAGTCTTCGCGGTTGCTACCGATCGTGTCGATCGGTGACTGCGAGCCAAAATCATCGCCAACAGTCGCTACTGAGTTAAAATCGGGCAGATCGGGCGATCGATCCGCTAACAGCGCAAACCGCGCCGCAGCATCCTGCCTGTGAACTAAGCGTTGGTAGCCGGACTTGATCGAGCCTTGGGCTTGGTAGCAATAAGCCGCCACGATAAACCAGGCACCAAACCAGGATTTTGATTCAAAGCCGTAGCCATCGAGATTACATAGTAAAGCTTGACTGATCCCACTCCAAGCGGGATTGCCACAAATTCCCAGACTGTGAGTACACAATGCGACGACCCCAAACGACGCGGTGATCGTCAACGTGGCATAAGCACCCGATCCTAGCGCACGCGCATTCGGATACCATGTTGAGGCGGATTGGTACCTAATCGCCCGACCCCAATTGAACAGAAAAGCAAACATTAAGCTAGGTAGTAATAAACTAGCGACAATCACTAACGCGCCGATCGGGTATTGAAGATCTTCGACGATCGCCTTGACCGCAAATTGCCAACTAGTCCCTAAAAAGTTACCGATCGGCAACCCAAAAGGTAATAAAATCAGTGTCTGAATCCAAGCTTTGCGCTTGGGTAAAAAAGTTTCCCAATGAAACCGCCGTTTTGGTCTTACAACCTCGTTAAGATTTGATTCTGTCATCACTACTGCACCTTCGATCGAATCGATATACCTACCATCTATCTTAGAATTCCCTATCGATACCTTGATGTATCAATGAATAATAAATCGTAAACAAGTTACCCACTAGTGATTATCGCATCAAGATGTGATATTTGTTGCACTAAGATTAATAATAAGTATCAAAAAGTCTGCAAATCATATGTATCTATACTTAATTCGGCATGGCATTGCTGGCGATTTAGAGTCCGTTACTCCAACCGACAATGATTTGTCTACCCAGAAGACGATCGATCTCGATGAGCTAAGATCGCTTACTAAAGTAGGACGCAAAAAAATCGCACAAGTTGCCGATCGATTGGCAAAATTAGATGTGACGTTCGATCTGATTATCACCAGTCCCCTCGTCCGCGCGCGCCAAACTGCCGAGATCCTCAGCGACCGGCAAATTAGTACTCAATTGCAGGTGTCTGAGGATTTGAAACCGATGGGCAATCTGCCCGCATGGTTGATGTGGTGGCAAGCCCGCACGTTCGATGATCCGATCTCGACCCTCGCTGTCGTCGGGCACGAACCTAATTTAAGTCACTGGGCGGAATTATTTATATTTGGGAAAGTTGTCGATCGATTAGTGCTCAAGAAAGGTGGCATCATTGGACTAAAATTTGATGACGATCGTCTGGCGATTGGCACAGCCCAACTGATCTGTTTGCTGACACCTAAATATTTAGTAGATAGCAAAATTTAGCCCGAATATTTTAGAGATATTTACACTCATAACAAAACCCAACTTCTTCAAGAAGTTGGGTGAGTAATAGCTTGCTGCTAGCTAGATCGAGTTAATTTGATTAGAACGTAAACGTAGTTCTGATTACACCAATTAACGCACCACCATTAGCAGTACTTTGGTTGGGTGCAGTCAGATAAATCAAACCAGGGGTAATGCTGAGATTATCACTGTACTTGTATTTGTAGAAACCTTCGAGATGGTATGGCGTAGTCCCCACACCACCAACATAAGGCTCGGCACCAACTAATAAGCCGATTAAATTACCTTTACCATCAAAGTTCGGGAAGGAAACGCCCGCACCATAACTCCAGATATTTTCGTTACCAATAGTCGCTTTATTAGCATTGGTATTGACCAAAAAGCCATTGAAAGCGAGCGTATCGCTAGCTCTGTAGACAAAGGAGGCACCGTAGGAATTGGCATTAGCACCAGCATTATTAGCATTAGCTAGACCAGTACCTACCAAGCCAGTACCTACCGAGGCCGAAGTACCACCAAAACCATAGATCGGGTTGGTACCAGCATGATAGCTGTTAACATAAGTCAGACCAGCATCGAACTTTTCGCTGAGTTTAAAGTTCAACTGTCCGAGCAGGGCATAGTCACCATTGAATAAACCCGCGCCAGATCTAGGATTGTTTGAAGCACCGCCAGCTAGATAACCTACCGATACACCAGTAAGTCCCCGCTCAGCCAGAGGGAAAGTGGTACCAATTCCCGCACCACCACCAACTTTGTAGATCGGGTTAGATTCGGCAAAGTTAGACAGTGCGCCATTACCGCCAGTTACATCCTCAAAATTTGAGCCGTAGGTAGCGGCATAATCAGCATGAATACCGTTAAAAGCTGGTACGTAAACATTGGTATTGCCGACGGGGAACTGATAGGCTAACCAGTCGATACCGACAGCATTATTAGCATTTAATTCAGATACTTGCGCACCTTCAGCCGTTGGGCCATTTCGCAATTGGCTGTTGATCCCAGGTTGGTTGCCAGTCGCTAACCGCGTCCAGAGGCGGTCTTTACCACTAAAGCTAGTTTCAAATAATAACCGGACGCGATCGCCAAAGACCGTGTTATTGGAGTTGGAACCACTCAAAGCACCAGTGACGTTGAAAATTGCTTCGCCTTTGAGTTTGGTAGTAGTGGAAAATTGGTTAGCTTGCAATTGAGCGACTTTTTTGTCGGTGGCGACGAGACGACCATCAATTTCGGCTAGTTGAGCGCGATACTCTTGAGTCAATCGTTGGAGGACTTCGAGATCTGCCCGAGTGACACCACTAGGTTGCTGTGCCAGCATGGGTTCGACTCTATTCAAGCAAGCGTTCAAACCGCGTGCAAATTCAAGCTGGGAAACTGGTTTATCGTTGAGGTTGGGATTACAACCGTATTTAGTTGCCAAACCTTGGAGGGATTTATATTGCCAGTCGCTAGGTTTGACGATATCGGTTTCCGATCGATCGTCGGCTGAAGTTGGTTCGGTAGCAGCCATTTTCACTGGCGTTGCACCACTAGCTTTGTTCAAGATTAAGTTGTTAACGGGCGACCTAGCAACTTCAGTGCTTGTGGGTGCAGCCATTACGCCAGTAGTAAGTAATAGCATTGTGCCTAAAAGCAC
>NZ_JANNDR010000317.1:0-2128 GCF_031378165.1 Chamaesiphon sp. OTE_75_metabat_556 | reverse complement strand
TGAGTTGTAATGCTTCGACCATATCCGCCACGGCAATCTCAAACAGCCGATCGATCTGCTGATTTTCGACAATTGCTTGAGTGAGGCGATAGTGCAGTTGGGGGTAGATTTGGGAGATCTGGGCTTGGACGTGCAGATCTTCTTCAATTAAACCGACACTAATATAGTCGGCAACGAGCTGATAGATTAATTTGGTTTCACGGTACCATTCAACGCCTTTGGTCGCGACGATCGTATAACCAATTACCTGTTCGCGATCGCGATTTTCGACCACCATCACCTGATAGTCGGGTAGTAATGGCATCCGCCACTGTACGGGTGTCGGGGCATCAGGTAGCGTGAAGGTAGTGATTTGCTCTGAGATCGAGCTAGTTCGATGGCTAACACAAGCACTGGCAGCAATACGGATGACACCAGGAGATATGCATTGCAGTATCCAACAGCCATCTGCTGCGAAGTTATTAGCTACAGATTGAGCTAACAGCGACAGCACTTCACGTCGATCTCCGCCAGCCGCTAGGGGCTGAACGATCTGAAGAACGCGTTGTCCGAAGTAATCAATTTCGCGGGAATCCTGCATGAGTAATCGATCTGGTGAGCGGGTGTAGATACTAGAACTACCCTTTTATTGTGCCACACTGTTCGATTGACAGCAGATGGTCTAAGTAAGATCTATCTATCTATACTCAGTATGCCCAGAGAAGAACCCGTTGTTAGTTTTTCGATCTAAGATTTTACGATTGCTAGAGATCGGCTTGGCGGAGAGTTTTGACCCATTTGAGTCGCTTGGGCAAAATTGCCATCCGCGCGATTGCCAAGGGCATCACGATCAACCAGTGCAAAATAAATAACGAGCCGATCGCCGTTTGCTTAAATAGTGTCACCCAACTGACTGGATGATTTTCCCTAGTCAAGGCGTGAGCATCAGCTTGTCGATAACTGCGTTGCAATCCTACCCAAATTCCCCACAATGGCAGCGCGATGCCCAGCGAAGCTGTCATCGGCAGCAATAATGGTGGATGCTTGAGCCAGAACGCCATCAGAAAATCGGGAATCCCAGCGGGTGGGAGTAGATATTGAATCGAGAGAAACGAGAGCAGATCGATGGTTTTTTTGGTGCCCATCCGATTGCTGGCGATCGGCTCCCAATAGTCGAGATAACGTTGAAACCCGCCTTCTGCCCAACGATTGCGTTGATGCCATAATGCTTTGACTGTCGTCACCCCTTCTTCCCCTACGGGCGGATCGGACATCAGGGCAATATCCCATCCCGTCAGATGCAATCGAATTGTCAGATCGAGATCGTCAGTAATTGTTTCCTCATTCCACCCGTCGCAAGCAGCTAGTGCCGTCCGGCGGACAAATTGACCGTTACCGCGTAATTCGCCGATGCCACCACTGTGAGTGCGTTGCTGCTGGAGATAAGCATCGAGAGCCATTTCCGCCCGCTGTCCGCGCGTGAGCAAGTTGGTGTCGCTATTGGTAATCGATTTGCGGAGCTGGATCGCACCAACTGTTTCATTCTGAAAATAAGCCAAAACTTGGTTCAAGAAATCGGGAGCAACTCGCGCATCGGCATCAAAGACGCCAATCAGATCGCCTTGCATCAGCGTTAGAACTTGATTGAGCGCGCCCGATTTGCCGCCAGTATCGAGATCGGTACGGTGGAGAACTTGCAGTTGGGGATATTGAGTGGCTAGCTCGTCTAAGATTTCGGGGGTGCGATCGCTACTATTATCATCGATCGCCCAGACTTCATAACGATCGGCCGGATAATCTAAGCTACACAAGTTGGCAACCACATTGGCAATCACGGCGGCTTCGTTTTTGGCCGCAATTGCCAGGGAAATGAATGGATAAGTCGGTGGCGGCACGAATAATGGTGGTGGGGCGATTTTGGTCGCGACTAATCTGAATGCCCGCCAACAAAACACACTGGCGATCGCCCAGGCGATAATGTAGCCCCAGCTAATCAGATGTAAGGCGGCTACTCCCAACCATAAACTACCCAAAATTGTCGCCGTCTTGATCCGTCGATAACCCATCCCCACAGACCACTCGATCGGTGGTTGGCTGGGATGTTGGATAGTTAACGGCAAGCTGCGATCGGCCATGTGCAAGGAAAGAA
>NZ_JANNDR010000303.1:0-7491 GCF_031378165.1 Chamaesiphon sp. OTE_75_metabat_556 | reverse complement strand
GCAAGTTGGTACGACAAGAATCAGCACCCAAACTTGATTCTCTCCAATCGATCTTGGCTGAATCTTCTATCAATGGTGTTTCAAAAAGCCCCACTTCCGATACATCTGCTACTGAAGTACTCCGCATTAGCGCAGGAACTTCGCAAAGAGACTTCTATGTCAATGAGGATGATTTCAAACACGTTGATTTATCCGCAAATGAGATTCAGAAGTTTCAACTTTTACCAGGCGATCTACTAGCTTGCCGATTCAATGGCAATCTTCACTATGTCGGACGTTTTTCCTATTATCGCGGCGAGTCAGGACGTGTACAGGTCAACCCAGACAAGTTAATTCGCTTCCGTATCGATATAGATTCATATTGCCCACGCTATGTTTGTTACATGATGAACGCCGCACAAACTCGTGAAGCAATCGAAGAAATGTGTGCCACAACAGCGGGCAACATTGGACTAAGTGCTGGAAAACTTAAAACAATTAAAATTCCCCTTCCACCTCTTGCAGAACAAGGGCGAATAGTGGAGAAGATCGATCGATTGATGGGGATGTGCGATCGATTGGAGGAGTCGATCGAATCTGGCAAAGGTAAGCAGACAGATTTGTTAAACGCATTGATGTCGCAGGTGTAGGGGAATTGCGTTGTTCCAGCACCGCCCACGATTGAAATCGTTGTGTCCAACGCATCGATCTCACAGGTTTAAACCCGATCGAACATCAGGATAATGATAAAATGGATTTAGTAAATTGCAATACTTTAGCTAATTCGGGTAATATTTTATGACCACGCTCGATCGGGCACTAGCAACAGTTATGCAGCTTTCCTTAGACCAACAAGAACTATTAATTGAGATCTTGCGCCAGCGGCATCTAGAAGCCAGTCGGGATGAAATTGCTAAAGATGCTCAAGAATCGATCGCAGCCTTCAAAGCAGGTAAGTTAAAGCCCCAATCTGCTGAGGCTGTCATTGCCGAACTCCGCCGCTCTCTCAATGATGATTCAGACGAATGAGAGAGCTAGTTTGGCTGTTGAGATAGAAACTCGCTTAGGTACAATAGAATTAAATTGAAATATCGGTGGGCTAAAGATGGTTCAATCTCCAGTTAAAGTCATGACCTTAGTAGAATTCTTATTGCTACCAGAAACCAAACCAGCAAATGAATTCATCGATGGTCAAATTATTCAAAAACCCATGCCACAAGGGAAACATAGCTTAATTCAGGGCGAATTAACTGCCAATATTAACGCAGCTTTTAAACCTCAGCGATTAGTGCGTGCTTATCCAGAACTTCGTTGCAGCTTTGGTGATCGATCGACTATACCCGATGTGACGGTTTTTACTAGCGATCGGATTCCCCGCGATGAAAATGGCGATATTGCTAACGTGTTTGCGATCGCGCCAGATTGGACGATTGAAATTTTGTCCCCCGAGCAAAGCCAGACAAAAGTAACTAAAAATATTTTACACTGCTTGCAAAACGGTACGCAGATGGGTTGGTTAATAGATCCAGCAGAACGATCGATTTTTGTCTATGCAACAGATCGATCGACCCAAGTATTTGATGAAGAGATCGATGTATTACCTGTTCCTGAATTTGCCAAAGATTTTCAGCTCACTTTAGGCGATTTATTTGGATGGCTGCGGGATTAAACGATTGGTGATACAAGTGGAGGATTGGGTTGAAGGGATCGATCGAAACCTAAAATTAACTCGATCGCTAATCCAAACTACACACTTAATTCAAATAGGTCGCCAGATCTTCATCGTGCGATCCCAACTTGCGGTAATTAAGGCTTGCCCAACAGGATGAAAGACGATCGATCTAACCGCACTATCATGCGCCTGAATACTAGTAATTAATTGGTTCGTATCGGCGTCCCACAGGTTCATCTTGCCATCCATCGCACCAGAAGCGATCGTTTTGCAATCGGGACTAATTGCGACTGCCAGCACTGCCTCCTGATGCCCCTGGAATGTATCGTGAGTAGACGTACCCAATTGTCGGACTTGGACGGTACGATCGCTACTACCAGTCACGATCTTCCGCCCATCGCGACTAATTGCCAATGCATGAATCGTCTGTTCGTGAGCGTCAATAGTTTTGAGTAATTGTTTGCGCTCCAAATCCCAGAAGCGGATCGTGCGATCGATCCCAGTACTAATTAAGATTTTACCATTGGGCATAAATTGCATCGCCATCACCGACTCCTGGTGTCCGTCGAGTGTATAGATGACTTTCCCCGTTGCCGTATTCCACAATCGAATGCGGCGATCTGCACTACCACTAGCCAAGATCGTCCCGTCGGGACTAAATTGCACGCTATAAACAAATCCTTGATGACTATCTAGACTACTACCATCGGCGCGCAATTCTTGGAGTGAATTAACGATCGATTCTTTGCGACGAAGTTGGACGCGCCGATTTTTGTCACCGCTAGCGATCTGGCTGCGATTGGGGCTAGCCGCGACTGCATAGATTGCATTATTATTCGAGTAAGTGGCGATCGGTTGTTGGGGCATAGAGAGGTTCCAAACAGCCACTGTACCGCCATCATCGCCGCTAATTAAGTATTCACCATTATCGAAGATTGCGATCGCATTAATTGGTTTACGGTGCCATGCAAATATATACTGGCATTCCCACGTCAGGTTATTATTAGTTCCTAATGGTGTCGGAATTGCAGTTGGAATTGGTATCTCAATTGCCGATCGAACTGGCTCTGGTTCACCAATCTTTTGACTGGGTATCGGAGCAGAATGTCCGGTCAAAGCATCGAGAGCTGCTTGGGCACTAGGATAACGATCGATCGGTCGAGATTGGATTAATTTATCTAGAATTGTTGCTAATTGTGGCTCGATCGGCTCTGCAATCTGGTCTTTCCAACTCCATTGGTTTTGGAGATCGTCAAACAAATTAAACGGCGAAACACCAGTTAGTAAATTGAGACAAGTCACACCAAGACTGTAGAGATCGCTGGCGGGATATGCACTACCCCAGCCTTGTTCTGGTGCCATAAATTCGGGCGTACCGATCGTCGTTCCCTGCTGTTTCGGGTTGGTAGTGGTAATTTTAGCCGCACCAAAATCGACTAGATACAATTGGCGATTGTCAGTCCGCCGAATGATATTTTCGGGTTTAAGATCGCGATGAATAAATCCTAATTGATGGATATATTCTAAAGTTGGCAAAATTGTAATCAGTAATTCTTGAATTTGGGCAACTGAAAATTTACCGTGCTTTTCCAGCTCGGTTTTGAGATTTTGACCATCAATAAATTCTTGAACTAAATATTGACGACCATCTGGCGTGATAAAGTAAGCCAGTAACTTCGGGATATTCGGATAATTTAATTGCTCTAGTGCGCTGGCTTCTTGCGTAAATAAAGTCGCTGCTTTATTGGCCGAGGCTGTTCCGGTCACCTGCGGAAAAAATTGCTTAATTACGCAAAAAGGTTTCGATGGTTTGTCTTCATCGATCGCTTTAAATGTCCGACCAAATCCACCTTGCCCGATCGGCTGGACGGCCAAATAGCGATCGCGCAATCTCAATCTCAGTCCACAATTTCGGCAAAAGTTACTCTGCGGCGGATTTTCTGGGCGCACACAACTAGGATTTAGACAGTAACTCATGAAACTCGCCGCATCCTTCCCTGCTCGATCGAGGTTTAACCGTTATTCATCCATTGTGACTGGTTGTGCACCCGATCGCCTTGAGACGGTGTCGATTTCAGATCTGGTTTGCTGTTTAATAACAATCTATCTCCCCGTCCCCCAGTCCCTTCTTCTTACCCTCTTCAATCCTCAAATTCAGTATCACCAAATTAATTCTGCGGCTGCAACCATTTTTGCCACCAGAGCTGTAATGGATAATAGAGGATTGGCATCCACAAGCCACTCAGGGCGGCCGCGATCGGCACAACGATGAATCGATCAGTCCACAGATAGCTCAAGCTGTCCAGGCTCAGTGCGGGCGATTGTTCGATCGCGGTTTGGAGTAAATATTGTACCCCCGTAATCGATTCACTGACGAGTGTCAGCAAGCAAGCGCCAACACTCACTGATAAAATTGTATCATCCAGATAGCGGCGTTTGTACAGTACAAAGGTCAGGACGCCGACGATCGTCAGACTGACAACGTGGGTCGGGATCGTCCCCAGTGTCGCACTCATCGGAAAAGTCATCGCATCTTGAATCAATCCCAGCACCACGCCTGCGCCAGCCGCGTGCCAAATCGATCGGCGCAAGCTCCAGGCAATCGTCCACATCACCAACCAACTCGGCCCGACTCCCAAAATTTCCATCCCCGGCCAGCGGGTCGGCAACAGCAGCAAGCACAAGCCAACCGAGCCAAAGACAATCGCCCCATTCAGTCCAGTCCGAACCAGCGGCGGTAATTTAGCAATATTCATGACGATCGATTTCAATGTTAGGGTAACTTGGCAGGTGGCTTCGTCAGCGTGTCTGCTGGCGGGGCTTTCAATTCTGGTTTAATTGGTGTCTCGACGACAGCATGGGGATTGTGAGAATGCACCGTCACCCATTCTAGAGCATTGAACGGGGCGGTAAATTCGACGATCGCCTCTGGCGCAGGAGACTTATTCAAATTAGTTTCTACGATTCTCCCCACTGACAGCCCCGTCGGAAATAACTGACTGACCGCTGAAGTCGAGACAACATCACCAATTTTGACCGATGGCCGTTTATCAAAGAACTGTAATACCGCCTGATTGGTGCGAGTGCCTTGAAGGATGCCGAGATTTCGCGTCCGACTGACGAGGACACCCATCCGATTGCTGGGATCGCTGACTAATAATACGCGGCTGGTATGCGGGGAAACGCTAATTACTCTGCCCACAACGCCACCTGTCCCGACCACAATATAGTCGATCGCGATGCCGTCGGCACTACCGCGCCCGATGACGATCTGCTGCCACCAATTATCGGCACTTCTGAGCACAACTGGTGCCAAGATTGCTTTATTTGGAACTGACGCACTATAGCTAGTTAATTGCTTGAGTTGCTGATTTTGCTGTTTTAATTCTTGGATTTCGTTTTGAAGCTGTTCGACTCTGGCGGTCTTGAGATAGTCTAGCTGTCTGGGGCTAGACTGAAATGGTTGCGACAGCGCATTGTAAACTTCAAATACCAGTGCATTTTGAGATTGCAACAATAGGTAAGTAGCACCGATAACAGTCCCAAATCCGGCTAATTTCAGGGCATTTTTGTCCCACCAGCGGCGCAGAGTAAACATAGTTCGTTGCTTGTTGTTAATTACTTAAATAAGGGATGGTCGGGGGGAGAGTCAAGGTGTAGGAAATCTCAAAATTTTCCCTACACCTGTTAATTGAGGCGGTGGAGCGGGTCTACAGACTGCGCGATCGACCGCTGAAGACGCGATCCATGTTTTTGAAGTCTTCGAGGACTTTGCCAGTACCCAAGACCACACAGGTGAGCGGATCGTCGGCAATGTGCGTCACAATGCCAGTTTCATGGCTGATCAACATATCGATCCCGCGCAGATTGGCACCACCACCTGCCAACATGATCCCGCGATCGATAATATCGGAAGCTAGCTCTGGGGGCGTCCGCTCTAGCGTCCGCTTGACTGCCTCGACGATCGTCGAGAGCGGTTCGGACATACTTTCACGAATTTCGGGGCCTTTGATCGTCACTGTCCGAGGTAATCCCGACAATAGATGTACGCCGCGAACTTCCATGGTCGTATCATTATCCTCAGGCATCGGATAAGCCGAACCAATTTGAATTTTGATTTCTTCAGCCGTGCGTTCGCCAATCACCAGGTTATGGACTTTCTTCATGTAGTTGACGATCGAATCGCTCAATTCGTCCCCAGCAATCCGTACAGATTCACTAATTACCGAGCCTTGTAAGCTCAATACCGCAACTTCTGTCGTCCCGCCACCAATATCGATAATCATGCTGCCCGTCGGTTCGCCGACTGGCAAACCAGCACCGATTGCCGCCGCAATTGGCTCATCGATCAGGAATACTTCACTAGCACCAGCTTGGAGAGCGGCATCCATCACAGCCCGCCGTTCGACTGCCGTGACCCCACTAGGAATGCCGATTACCAACCGAGGTCTGATCACGTTACTGCCTTCATTCGCACGGCGAATGAATTCTTTTAACATCACTTCCGCAATATCAAAGTCAGCAATCACGCCATCGCGCAGCGGCCGCAGCGCAATCACATCACCAGGGGTTCTCCCCAGCATTTTTTTGGCTTCGATCCCGACGGCGAGTGGCATTTTAGTCTTTTGGTCCATCGCCACCACTGAAGGTTCTGCCAGAACGATACCTTTGCCAGATACATAGACCAGTGTATTGGCAGTTCCCAGGTCCATACCCATATCCCTGGATAAGGAAAAGCGATTGAAAAAGCGCACGCCTTCTATGCCCCCAAATTATAAATAAACGATTTACTCTCATGCGCGATCGGCCAAGATCCATCAACAATGCAGGTTTTATTTACTATTCCCCAATCGCGATCTGTTAATGTCATCGCGCGGTGATAATTTTTTGAATCTACAGTCTCTTTTGCCATAACCGATACTCAGTGGCCTAAACCTTGTCTGATTGAGACCTGTCTGGTTCCACTGGGTGAATCTTATTACGTTTTGCTTCGTTCGTCTAGCTGCGATCGCCACCAAATTACCGCCCGATCGCGACTTGAATTCTACAGTTGTAAATTGGCTTTGAATCAAGGTTTCAAGCCAATTTACTCTTGATCGAGTCTCTGGGGACTACCGTACCTCGATCTCACTGACTGGATATTTATTGGTAGATACTTAGCCAAGGTGTCAATCTGTGGCGGCGTTTTCCAGGACTAGCGATCTAAATCTGTGGTTGCGCGTAGTTGCGATCGCCATAGCCCCTTAGAAGTTGAAGATTTCCTGTAATTTTTGGTTGGCAGCGCGCGATCGGCCTTCTGCCCATCGGCTGCGGCTATCCGGTCGAAAGCGGACGTATTACAATTGTCTAATGAACATCGATCCTGCTCGCTAGCGAAGCCGATCGTCAGTAATCTTCTAACGCCTTTCGTATAGCTATATCAGTGACGGTGATTTCCTTCCAATCAGATCGATCTTCCCAGGGAAAGTTATGAAAGCGGTTATATATAAAAACTACGGTTCCCCAAACGTGCTGCAACTTGTCGAGGTCGTCAAGCCTATTCCCAAAGAGAATGAAGTCCTCATCAAAATCCATGCAACTACAGTCACGTCAGCTGATTGGCGAGTGCGCAGCCTGAAGATGCCTGTTGGCTTCGGTTTAATATCGCGGTTGGTGTTTGGAATCTCGAAACCACGACAACCGATTCTGGGGACAGAGCTGGCGGGAGAGGTAGAATCAGTTGGCAAAAATGTCAGCAACTTCCAAGTCGGCGATCGAGTTTTAGGATTTAGTGGTGCGGGTATGGGTTGTCATGCCGAGTACAAGTGTCTACCCGCAGATGGGATGGTGGTACTCAAGCC
>NZ_JANNDR010000259.1:0-14912 GCF_031378165.1 Chamaesiphon sp. OTE_75_metabat_556 | reverse complement strand
GCTGTGCCTCCCCCAAACCCCCTCCAAAGTTTCGATCTGTGTGTTGCGGGACACACTCATTCCACTTTGGTTTTTAGTTAGAGATCGATCTTTTATTTCTCTTTCTTATTCCCCTCCCAGGAGGGGTTAGGGGTGGGTTCCGGATCGTACCTTCAGGTGTTAATTCAACTCATTTGTATATTTCTTTTCATCAAAACCGTTCTGGTTGAAACATCACTACGAATAAATAAGCAGACAGAGCGACAGTACCTAAGCCAAGGATGCCGAGAGCGTAAATTTGGGGTCGGGAGAAGGTGTCACCGGTAGCGGCGAAGGCGGCTGAGGCTAGGATGACGTTGAAACAGAGGGCGAGGAAAATGTAGGTGGGGTATTTGCGACGGCTCCAGGCTTGCCAGAGCTGGGCGATATCTGCGGTAGGGAGGTATTTCATAAGTTGTGACTAGATGGGGATGAGCACATCAATGATTTTGATGGCGATGAAGGGGGCAATCACGCCACCTAAACCGTAGATCAGGATGTTACGTTGGAGCAGTTGGTCGGCAGTGAGAGGGCGAAATTTGACGCCGTTGAGGGCGAGGGGGATCAGCGCGGGGATAATCGCGGCGTTGTAGATCAGGGCGGCGAGGATGGCAGATTGGGGATTTTTTAGCCCCATAATGTTTAGTGAGCCAATTCCGGCGGCGGCGAAGATGGTGGGGATGATAGCGAAATATTTGGCAATATCATTCGCGATCGAGAAGGTGGTTAGGGCACCACGGGTGATCAGGAGTTGTTTGCCGATCGCGACGAGATCGATCAGCTTGGTGGGATCGGAGTCGAGATCGACCATATTAGCGGCTTCTTTGGCGGCTTGGGTACCGGAGTTCATGGCGACGCCGACGTTGGCTTGGGCGAGGGCGGGGGCGTCGTTGGTACCGTCTCCCGTCATGGCGACGAGTTTGCCTGCGGACTGTTCGCGTTTGATGACTTCGATTTTGTCTTCGGGGGTGGCTTCGGCGATGAAGTCATCGACACCAGCTTCTTGGGCAATCACGGATGCGGTGATCCGGTTGTCGCCGGTGAGCATGATGGTACGCACGCCCATGCGCCGGAGTTGATCGAAGCGTTCTTTGAGTCCGGCTTTGACAACATCTTTGAGATAGATGACGCCATATAAATCGCCATTTTGGCAAATACCGAGGGGGGTGCCGCCGAGTCTGGAGACACGTTCGTAGGCGGCATCAAATTCATCGGGAATGTTACCACCACGCGATCGGACGAAACCGCGAATGGCATCGATCGCCCCTTTGCGAATTTCGATCTCATTGGGGAGATCGGTACCGCTCATCCGGGTGCGGGCGGAGAAGTCCACGCTTTCAGCACTGGCACGAATCTGTTCGAGAGAGCCGCCACCCAGAAAGTCGAGTTTGGCACCCAATTTCTCGGCGAGTTGGACGATCGATTTACCTTCGGGGGTTTCATCGAAGAGGCTACCCGCTAAGGCAATGGCCGCAACTTCCTGGACTGAGTGGCCGTTGACAGGGATAAATTCATCCGCTAGGCGGTTGCCCAGGGTGATGGTGCCCGTTTTGTCGAGAATTAATGTATTGACGTCACCGCAGGCTTCTACCGCGCGCCCAGAGGTAGCAATCACGTTAAATTGGGAGACGCGATTCATCCCCGCAATCCCGATCGCACTGAGCAATCCGCCGATGGTGGTAGGAATTAACGCCACCAATAAAGCGACGAGAATGGCGATCGAAATGGGCGTTTTGACGTAGTTAGCTAGCGGCGAGAGGGTGGCGACGACGATTAAGAATACCTGGGTGAGAACGGCCAGGAAGACCGTCAAGGCAATTTCATTGGGGGTTTTGCTGCGTTTGGCTCCTTCAACTAGAGCGATCATCCGATCGATAAAGCCTTGTCCCGGATCGGCGGTAATTTGGATGGTTAGTTCGTCGGAAACTACCCGCGTCCCACCCGTGACGGAACTGGCGATGTCGGTGCCTGGTTGTTTTAATACTGGTGCCGATTCGCCGGTAATGGCTGACTCATCGACAGAGGCGACGCCTGCGACTACTTCACCATCGGCGGGGATGGTTTCGCCGAGGGCAACCTTGACCCGATCGCCTTTGCGGAGTTCGGTGGAGCTAACTTGCCCGATCGATCCGTCGGGTAAGACTTTGCGCGCGATCGTATCCGATCTGCTCGATCTAAGGGTGTCGGCTTGAGCTTTACCGCGACCTTCGGCGACGGCTTCGGCAAAATTGGCAAAAATCACTGTCGCAAACAGAATGATCGTAATTAATCCATTGAGCAGGCGTTGGCGGTTCGGATCGCCAGTAACTGTCCCAAAGATATTGGGATCGAGGGTGACGAGGAAGGTCACGATCGTCCCAACCCAGACGATGAACATGACTGGATTGCCGACAGCAATGCGCGGATCGAGTTTGACAAAAGCATCACGAACGGCGCGTTGGTACAAACCAGATGTATCGGCTGCTGGCGATCGCCGTTTGCGGCTGGTTTCGTCAGGTTGTGGCGGGCGAGAAGTATTGGCTTTCATGTATTTATAGCGATCGTGGATCTAACTGCTATGTTTCTAATGTGTAGATCCCCCTAAGTCCCCCTCAAAAAGGGGGACTATGATTCCAGTTCCGCCCTGTCTTGTCTCACTTAAGGGTGAAGGAAGAATCTGGTTCCCCCCTGTTTAAGGGAGGCTAGGGGGGATCTTCCAGGGCTAAAAACTAACAAACTAACTTTTCAGACTTCTTGATTAACCAACCTCAAGCTCCCTTCGCCAGTTGGAAGGCTTCCGCGATCGGCCCTAGAGCTAGCACGGGAAAGAAGGTTAATGCGCCCATGATGACAATTACACCGGCGGTTACGGCCGTAAACAGGACAGTATCGGTACGGAGTGTCCCCGTCGTAAATGGCACGGGTTGTTTGCGTGACATCCCATCAGCTAGGAGTAACAGCGCCCCGATTGGGACATAGCGTCCGCCGAGCAAACTCACCGATGTACTTAGGTTCCACCACAGGGCAGTGGGTGCGGGTTGGCTATCGGCCAATCCTTCAAAGCCAGAACCATTATTGGCAGCGGCGGAGGCGTATTCATATAGGACTTGGGCAAGGCCGTGAAAGCCAGGATTGCTGATGCCAGCGAGTTGTTCGGGAAAGGAGAGCGCGATCGCTCCTGGTAGCAGCACAAAAATGGGGTGTACGAGCAAGAGTAAGAAGCTGGTTAAGACTACCTCTTGTTTTTCGATCTTGCGTCCCAAGAATTCAGGGGTGCGTCCGACCATCAATCCCGTCACAAATACTGCCAAAATTAGATAGGAAAATAGATAAGCAGTGCCGGTACCTTGTCCGCCCCAGACAATCTGGAGAAATAAGTTAGACAGTAAAACAAATCCGCCCGCTGGCATAAATGAGTCATGCATGGAGTTGACGGCACCAGTCATCGTGCCCGTGGTCGTCACCGCATATAAAGCCGATTGCGCCCATCCAAACCGAACTTCTTTGCCCTCTAGATTGGGCTGTGAGCTGCCGAGGATGCTATTAACGAGGGGATTGCCTTGGTATTCGCCGATCGCCGTGACGATGATAAATCCGACATAGATAATAAACACCATCCCAAATACCAACCAAGCTTGCTTGCGATTATTGGCAATAATGCCGTAGGCATGAATCATCGCTGTCGGAATCGAAATCATCGTCAGAGTCTGAATCAGATTCGTAAATCCATTGGGATTTTCAAATGGGTGGGCGGAGTTGATCGCAAAGAACCCACCACCGTTTTCACCTAGTTGCTTGATAATCTCAAAATGGGCGACGGGGCCAAGGGCGATCGCCTGACTGATATTTGGGTTTTCTAATGTCGGTGTGACGATCGGTCCTGACAAAGTTTCTGGCACGCCCGCTGACACAAATAACATCGTGCCGACGATACTAATCGGCAGTAAAATTCGGGTAATTGCCTGGATCAGATCGACATAAAAATTGCCTAACGGTCTACCCGTTAAGCCGCGAATGAACGCGATCGCGACCGCAATTCCGGTCGCCGCCGAAGTAAAGAACATAAACCCCAAACCCACCGTCTGCGCGAAGTAACTATAGGTTGTTTCGCCGGAGTAGTGTTGTTGATTGGTATTGGTGATAAATGAAATAGTGGTATGCAGGGCGGTATCCCAAGTTGGTGCGCCTAAACCCGTGGGATTTAGCGGCAGCAACCCTTGTAACATCAAGATCGCAAACAGCAAAATTGCCATTGCCAAATTGCTATACAAAATCGCTCTCACATATTGCCACCCTGTCATCTGAGCTTCAGGTTTGACCCCGCTGAGGCTGAAGATTAGCTGTTCGACTGGCCGCAAAGCTCGATCGAGTAGCGTTGTTTGCCCCAAATAGACGCGGGCAATATAGCCGCCAAATAGGGGCGCAATCGCCACGATTAGCACTAACGTCAATCCAATTTGAATCCATCCCTGTAGCATGGTGCGATATTCCTCATCTGCAAAGCGCGATCGAGTTTAACTATTTACTGGTAGCTCTGATGCTCTTCATCAGCTTGATTTACACTGCCAGTTAGTCCAATCGTGACGTAGTTTTAGATGTTTGAAAAGGTATATTTTTTGTTTAAGTCAATTGGCTGCTATCAGTCTAGATTTGAAACACGATCGCCGTTTGAATGTTTAGTGACTGTTTAAATCTTGTTTATGGACAAAATTATTTGTGATGTTTTGTCTCAAATCTAAATCCTCTATCTAGAGAGCGATTTACCCAAGCAAAAGAGGGTAGCGATCGCTAAAATATCGATCTTTTGAAACAAAACTTATCGAGTCAATCGATAAATAGTCTTAATCTCATCTGAAATTGCCAGCTAGCCAGCCGATTTGGGGAGCGAGATTTTTGCCGTTACACTGAAATAAATCGCGATTTTCCTGGTGATATCTGATGCAACTGCCAACCGAGCTACCAAGTCTCTCTGCCAAGGCACTCACCCACCCTTCATCAGCCTTACCAGCATCGAGTCGGACCAGCTCGCTACTGTGGGTAACTGCGGGTTTGTTTGGACTGGTGTTCGTGTTGGAGCTGCTGACTCCCGCCGACTATGTGATGGGCTATCTCTATATCAGCCCGATTTTGTTTGTCAAACCCGGTTTGAATCGGGGTGCTACACTCCAGATTACGGCGATCTCCATTGTCTTAACGCTAGTCAATATCTGGATTCCAGGTGGCGAGCCAATTCACACCGCAATGGTCATAAATCGACTGATTACCGTGCTCGCGCTGATTGTCACGGGACTGTTGAGCGATCGCAATCGCCGAATTCAGCAAGCCTTGGCACAACAGCAAGCCAAGCTGCAAGTCCAAGAGCAACTAGCGAGTCTGCGTGAGGACTTTACTTCGACATTGGCACACGATCTCAAAACGCCAATTTTGGGTGCGCTAGAGACGCTCAAAGCCTTCGATCGCGGTCAATTTGGGGAAGTTCAACCCAAACAAAAACACGTCCTCGGTGTGACGATTCGCTCTCATCAGACGACTTTACAACTAGTAGAAACCCTGCTCGATGTCTATCGCAATGATATCGAAGGCTTGCACCTCCGCCAAACCCGGATCGATCTGGGTAAGCTAGCAGAATCCGCTGCTACCGCTTTATTCGATCTGGCCGCTAGTCGCCGCGTTCACCTATCATTAAATTACGGTGAGTCCGATTTTCGCCAATTTCTTTGGGTCAATGGTGATGCTTTTCAGCTAGAGCGCGTATTCGCCAATCTGCTCGCGAATGCCATCAATCACTCGCCACGCGGGGCAAAAGTGGAAGTCATCTTAGGTACTCAAGGTGGGCAGCAGATCGTCAAAGTGATGGATACAGGTGCGGGAATTCAACCTGATGAGATGCCGCGTTTATTCGACAGGTTTTATCAAGGTGAAAGCGATCGCCAAGCTAGTGGTTCGGGTTTGGGCTTATATCTGGCTCGTCAAATTGTCGAAGCGCATGAGGGTACGATCTGGGCAGAAAATCGTTCGCCCCAAGGCGCAATTTTTGGGTTTCGCCTCCCAGCGATTACCCACACTTTAACGTCCTAATATGTCACTCGATCGCCTCAAAATTCTGTTAGTTGAAGATGACGAACTATTTCGCCTGGGCTTGCTCGTGCGATTACAACAGGAACCAGGCATTGAGATTTTAGCAGAAGCAAATGATGGTGAAACCGCGATCGATCTGGCCAAGCAGCAGCTCTTCGATCTCGTGCTCCTCGATATTGGTTTACCTGGATTGGGGGGGATTGAAACCTGTCGCCAACTCAAACAAAATCATCCCAAATTAGCGATTTTGGCACTGACTTCACGTACCGATCGATTGCTAATTTCCCGCTTAGTAGCCGCCGGAGCACAGGGTTATTGCCTCAAGGGTGTCGGTGCCGAAACCCTGATTTTAGCTATGCGATCGGTCATTGCCGGAGCTTCGTGGTGGGATGCTACCGCTACAGCCGAAATCCACAATCTATTTCAGCATAGTTCCACACAAGATCCAGCTACAACGATCGAATCTCTAACCAGGCGCGAACGAGAGATTCTCAAACTAATTGCTACTCAAAAAACCGATCGCGAAATTGCGGAGATTCTCTATATCACACCTGGCACAGTCCGCGTTCACGTTCACACCATCTTACATAAATTAGGTGCGAGCGATCGTAAACAAGCAGTAGCGATCTCCACCCAAAATTACCTTGTCGATCTCCCTTGAGACATGAATTACCCTTACCTCAATCGTGATGTTTACTCTCTTTGAGTCGATTAGAAACTTGGTGTTCGGGATCGATGCCTTCAAAAGTGGGCGGAATCCAGACTCGCACTACCATCAAAATCGCCATCGAAATTAAGAAAGCACAAGTCGCCATTACCTGCTGCCATTGAACTTCGAGGATACCTTTGACAATTACCTCTCGTAGTACTGAGACGATCGCGACTTCTACCGACACCCCGATCGATACGCGCTGTTCTTGGAGGTAAATAATTAATAGTCGAAATAATTCAACCAAAATTAAAATAAACAAAATATCGGCGGTAATCTCATGAAAGCGTAAGGTCGTCAGCGACAAGAAAATTTCCTTCAACTGTAAAACCATTACGCAAAACAATCCAATACATAGAGAAATGGCAATGGCATCTTGCACCAATTCCAAAATTCGCACGATATAACTGCGATTGAAGCTCGCGTACCACGGTAAGATTGACTCAGAAAGAGGTTCGGCAATCGCTGTCGGCTCGATAATCGATCGGTGCATATCTCTAGTTCCTGTGATAAGGGACATCGCTTTAAACTAACGTACAATCTCGCGATCTCGCAATCAATAATTAATTGGATGTTTTGATAAGAATCATCAGCAAAGTTTCATCGATAAACTGCTGATATCAAGATGATAAGTGCGATCGTTTGCTCGATTTCCAAGTACCACCAGATCCACGATCGGGACATCTACTTGTTATATTTTAGGATGATAGATTCTGGTGGGTTTTATGACCGAGATTTTTACAGCGGCTGAGATTGAGGTGTTGTCAGCGGAGATCGACAGTTACAAGAGTTGAGTCGATTTGTGAAGACTATGGGAATAATACATGAAGATCGCTGATGTCCTCGAAATCCAGAGTAGGGGTAATTCATGAATTACCCCTACTCTGGATTTCGAGATCTGTAGGTTGGGTAGAGCAACGCGTTGGTGAAGACTTTCGGAACGCCTTAACCCAACAATCTTCACCAGGAAATTAGGCATGGCAGCATCCTAGTGTTTGGCGGAGTGTGTAACCCACCCCTAGCCCCTCCCAAGAGGGGAATATGAGTAAGATAATGCTGGAATTGACTTTGAGCTTTAGTTCGATCGATTGTGTCACTATCAAATTGAACGATCGAACCACGAATTCTATCCCCTTTACTTCACCCCTGACTAAAGCGGATTGGGAGGATATGCAGTGGTATTTAGAAGCTTATCCGACTCAATATGCGGCGGATGTGGATGATAGCCGCGCCGATCAAATTGTGGCGAAGTTGAAGGTGTGGGGACAGGGGTTATTTAATGCGGTGTTTGCCGATCGATCTGCCGAGCGATTATTTAATGAATTTCAGGATGAGAATGTTGAGGGGCGGCAAATCTCGATCGCGGCGAGTCAGCCAAAGATTTTGCGGTTGCCGTGGGAATTGTTGTGTGATCCAGTCGATCAATTATTTGTGATTAGTAACTAATTATCGCAACGATCGAGCTAGATGCATAAGATGAGGATTGCTGGGGGTTAATAAACGACCGACTATCTAAGTCAAGCTGATCTTCATCAATTCCACAATGTGGGTATTTACCCAAACAGCTCAAAAAATATCAACATCTACAAAATGGCGGAGCCTTTCATCATGAATATCGCAAATCTCAGTGAAACGGATCTCCGCTACCATGCTACTGACAAATCTTTCCAGCGCGGGGAAGCCTACCATCAACAGGGAGCGGTAGTCGATCTCTGTCAGCGGGGAAATTGTCTCTATGGTGAAGTCGAAGGTAATAATGTCGAACCCTACCATGTCACCATCCAATTTGATGCTGGCGGCGTGACGGAAACGGAATGCACTTGCGAATATAGTTTTGAAGGCTGGTGCAAGCATATCGTCGCCGTTGCACTGACTTCGATCCGCACACCGGAAACGATGCACCAACGGCTGTCTTTGAATGAGCTGCTCGATCGATTAAACCATGTCCAAACCCAGACACTGGTGCAAGAACTAGTCGCTAAAGAACCCAATCTGTTGAGTCGGATCGATCGATTCGTCAATAAGATCTCGCCGCCCATCATCGTCCAACCAGTCTCCACCACCGAAACCCGCCCCAAACGTCAGACAAGTGTAGATCCCCAACCCTATCGCTATCAAACTAAACAATTGCTGCGAGACTGTTTGCGGTATTGGGAAGAAGGCGAAGAAGAAAATCCGATCGAGACTGATTTACCAGAGATTTTAGACCAGGTGCAAGCTTGGATCGATAATGGGAATGGTAATGATGCTTTGGTCATTTTAGCCGCAATTACCGAAGCTTGTGTTGAAGACTGGGATGAGCTTGCCGACTATGGCGCAGATGGTCAAGATCTGGTCTTACTTCTCGATCCGATGTGGGCAGCAGCGGTGTTGACTGCCGAATTAACATCGGTAGAAGCCATCGATATTCAGGTGAATTTAGAAGAATGGCAAGATCGGCTCAATGGTGAATTTGAGATCTGTGCAGAAGCATTGCGGCAAGGCTGGGATGCACCAGAGTTATTAGCAGTCCTTGAAGGGCAAAGTGACGATCTGTGGGAGGATGGACGACCGAGCTATGCTGACAAATTAACGCGGATTCGATTGGAAATGTTGAATCTTCAGGAACGCTATCCAGCATATCTGCACCTAGCATTGGCTGAGGATCTAGTTGAAGAATATCTAGTGATGCTGGCACAGTTGGGGCGGATTGCGGAAGTCATGGCGGCGAGCATTCGCCTCAAGGATGCCGGACAAGCCTTGGCTGTTGCTAAGGTATTGAGGGCACAGGATGCGCTAACTGAGGCACTTTTTATCGCGAAATCGGGATTGGATTTACCCGATCGCCTTGCTACATCCCAAGCCGAGCATCATTTTTTCACGATTAGTCAGAGTCCCATGCTAGATCGCCATCGCTACGAATTAGCCGATTGGACGAGTGAATTGGCTCAAGGATTGGGCGATACCGAGACTGCTCTCACTGCACGGATTTCTGCCTTTAAGCTGCGTCCGTCGATGCACAGCTACCAGCAAGCCAAAACTCTTGCAGACGATACTTGGCAGACCTTGCAGCCCGATCTGCTGCAACATCTACGGACGATGGACAACTGGAGTCATGCCGAAGCCAAAGTTCAAATCTTCTTGGATGCAGGCTCGATCGATGATGCGATCGCGACTGTCAATGATGGTTATGGTAGAGGGCATCTGATGCAGTTGGTAATGGATGCCGCCATGTCGCATCGACCAGAATGGGTAATTGCCAAGGCGATTCGCCCAGCGGAGGACATCATCAATCGTGGTAAGGCAGAATCTTATCAAGAGGCTGTAAATTGGCTGACTAGAGCGCGGGCAGCATATATCCAATCTGGACGACAAGCTGAGTGGCAAGCATATCGCGCCCAATTGGTTTCCACCCACGGACGGAAACGCAAATTAGTATGCTTAATTGAGAGTGCAAATTTGTAGTTGCCAGAGACTTGCTAAAATTGAGTTTAGATAGCACCAGAGGAAGTTTATGACTGCCGTAATTATCGACTCCACCGCTAACAAAAACCCTCATTCCGACATCTTCTACCCCAGTTCTGACGGACAACCCTTGGCAGAATCTTACGACCATCTCTATGTCATCATGACTACCCTGGCGATGTTGCTAGCACACCTCAAAGGGCAGCAAGCGACAGTCTTAGCAGACCAATTTTTGTACTACGCGCAGGGCTTTCCACGCTTGCGAGTCGCGCCTGATGTGATGGTGATTTTTGATGTGGAGCCAGGTGGACGCGATAATTACAAGATTTGGGAAGAAGGGCAAGTACCATCGGTAATATTTGAAATGACTTCCCCAGGTACTCGTAACAAGGATGATGTCGAAAAGAAACATCTCTATGAAAGCCTGGGGGTGACTGAATATTGGCAGTTCGATCCGCGCGGCGAATGGATTCCCGAAAAACTACGCGGATTTCGGCTCCAAGGAGATGAGGAAGCAGTTTATATGCCGATCTCGGACGATCGCAGCGAAGTATTACAGCTCCGGCTCGTTGTCGAAGATAAAATCATCACTTTTTATCGGTTAGATGATGGTGTAAGGTTATTGCCGTTGGAGGAGTTAAATCTTGCTCTAGAACAGCAGATCGAACAAACTGAAGCAGAAGCTCAACGCGCCGATCTCGAAGCGCAAAGAGCCGATCTTGAAGCTCAAAAAGCGGTGGAAGCATCTCAAAGAGCCGATCGCGAGGCGCAAAGAACGCGAGAACTAGAAGCCCAAATAGCACTATATCAACAGCGATTGGGTGAAGTACCTCCCGATCGACTTTAATTGAGTAAACATGACCCAAAATAACGATCCAACCCTAACTACCATTCCATCGCCTTGCTTTGTATTAGAAGAACAATTACTAGCTCGCAATCTAGCAATATTCGATCGAGTCCAGCAAGCCGCACCGATTCGCGTCATGCTCGCACTCAAAGGGTTTTCGCTGTTTCATACCTTCCCTCAGATTCGCACCACCCTCAAAGGTGCTTCGGCTAGCTCTCTGTGGGAGGCAAGACTCGCCGCAGAGGAATTTGGAACCGAAGTTCATGTCTATTCCCCAGCTTATCGTGCTGAAGATGTGCCAGAGATTCTCCCCTTAGCCTCGCACATGACCTTCAATTCGATCGGTCAGTGGGATCAATTTCGATCGCAGGTTGAAGCTGCTGGTACTGCGAAACCATCGGCAGGACTGCGCATCAATCCTGAGTACTCGCCAGTCAAAACCGCCCTCTACAATCCCTGTCAGCCTTCTACCCGACTGGGCGTTTCGGCTAAAAATTTGGGCGATACTTTGCCTGCGGGTATCGATGGATTTTTATCGCACAATTTATGTGAGAGCGATTCATTTGCCTTAGAAAAAACCTTGGCGAATATCGAACTCTTATTCGATCGATTCTTACCAGATTTAAAATGGCTAAATCTCGGTGGCGGTCATTTGATGACGCGCAAAGATTATGATATCGAACATGCGATCGAGGTATTAAAGTCCTTCCATTCTCGCCATCCGCATCTTCAACTCTTGATGGAACCAGGTTCGGCAATTGCCTGGGAAACGGGATTTTTGATCGGTAAAGTATTGGATCTCATTCCCACCGACGACGTGGTAAATGTGATGTTAGATGTCTCATTTACCGCTCACATGCCCGACTGTTTGGAAATGCCCTATAAGCCGGCAATTCGCGGTGAACGAGAGCCAGAAGCTGGGGATATACTATATCGGATGGGTGGTTCTAGTTGTCTGGCTGGTGACTTTTTGGGTGATTATGCTTTCGATCGACAATTAGCGATCGGCGATCGCATCATCTTTGAAGATATGATGCACTATACAATGGTCAAAACTTCGACATTTAATGGTGTCGTTCATCCAGCAATCGGTCGGATCGATAAAGAGGGCAACTTTAAGTTATGGCGGGAGTTTGGTTATGAAGATTATCGATCGAGACTAGGTTAATTTAGAAACCCGACTTCTTGAAGAAGTCGGGTTTCTGGCATCAATTGTGGTGACATCAAGAAGTTGGATTTTTAGTTCGATGCAATCTTAAATTCTGTGCGATCTTTACTAGTACTTATTTATGCTTTACCAACAGCCGATCTAAACCGTACCCACTCGATCTATTGGGGTTTGCTAATCACGGATTCGATCGCCTGAATTAGCTCTTCCTGAGAATATGGTTTGGTGATATACAAATCGATCCCTTGTTTTTGACCCCACATCCGATCCAACTCTCGATCGCGTGCCGTACAAGCAATAACAGGAATCTTCTCGGTATCGGGATATACTTTCAACAACCGACAAAACTCAAAGCCATTAATTCCTTCCATCGTAATGTCTGTAATAATGACATCTGGCTGCTGCTTGGCCGCTAATTCCATCCCATCCTCAGCATTGTTCGCAGCGATAACTTGATAATTATTCTGCTCCAGATATAGCGTTATCAACTCTCGTTCGGATTGGCTATCTTCAACAACTAAAACTTTCTTCATCTCGGTGATTTTTTAAACTAAAAAAGTATTAATAATAACAGCTTAAGCTGTTGGCGTCGATCTCAATTATCTCAAAAATAATTTTAGCAACGACAAGTACCTTCAACCCCATTCAACCATATATTGACACAGCACTCAAATGGTCGGCAGACAAATGCTAATCATCACCAATTCCCACCGCATCGGCAATCGAAGTCAATCCTCGTATCGCCAATTTAGCGAGTAGCCCAGTCAAAATCCGATCGACCATCCAGGGACCATTATAAGTCCAACCCGTATACACCTGAATCAAACTCGCGCCAGCGGTAATCTTTTCCCACGCATCAGCGGCGGTAAAAATCCCACCCACGCCAATAATCGGCAAACTTCCACCCGTTTGCTGATGGATAAACCGGATAACTTCGGTAGATTTCTGACGGACTGGCGCGCCACTGATTCCGCCGGATTCTTCCGTCACTTTTTTGCCTGTAGCGGCGACGATTTGAGTAGTTAATTGCGATCGATCGATCGTGGTATTCGTCGCGATAATTCCGGCTAATTTAGATGCTTGAGATAACTCCACCACCGCTGCAATATCTTCCCAAGCCAAATCGGGGGCAATTTTGACTAAAATTGGTTTTTGACCTTGATTTGCTTGCTGTAAAGTATCGAAGATCGTGCGTAAAGGTTCAATCGCTTGTAAATCTCGCAAACCAGGTGTATTCGGCGAACTGACATTAATCACAAAATAGTCGCCCAGATCTTGCAACCGTTGAAAACTGCCTAAATAATCATTCGCCGCATCCGCTAACTCGGTAATCTTCGACTTACCCAAATTAATCCCGATCGGAATCGTAAAATCGCCCTGCTGACGCTGCTGAAGTAATTCCGCCATCGCCGCACTCCCCAAATTATTGAACCCCATTCGATTTAACGCCGCACGATCTTGGGGAAGTCGAAATAGACGGGGTTTATCATTGCCCGGTTGGGGATGATAAGTCACCGTACCGAGTTCGGCAAAGCCAAAGCCCAGATATTGCCAGATCCCAGCCGCGATGCCATCTTTATCAAAGCCCGCTGCTAATCCCACTGGATTGGCAAATTTGAGGCCGAATAACGACTGCTCCAATGCGCGATCGCTCCGACAAAAATACTGCCCAAAGCTCAGTTTGGCAAGTTTGGTCAGGGGGGATGTCGGCGTAGTGTCAAGCGCGTGTAACAGGGCTAGAGATCGCTGGTGGACGACTTCTGGATCGGCCTTGAGTGCAGAAAATAAGAACGGACGAACGGCTAGTTGATAGATATCCAAGGTGTTGGGTGAGGCTGATGGGGCTGTTAAGATCGGGTGCGAGTGCCTAGATGTCTATTTTAAACTATCGATCGATAACCGATAACTCAAATCGAGATCGGGAAACTATATAATCAATTAGCAGTCTAATAATTCATGTAATCGCTAGACTCTCAGTCATAAATAAAGTCATTAATCTTTGAGGAGTAATCAGTAGCCACTATGATCCCACCGACCACCCCCACGATCGCTACCCCGATTTTAATACTCGATAACGCGACATTATTTCCCACCGCAACCACCAAAACAGCCATATCGTCCAAACTCGCCCAACATTGGCAACAGGCTCCCCTCACAAGCCCCGACATCCTAGCAAAACCCGCACCAGTAAAAATTGCTCAATCCGAACTCCCTGGCGGCTCCACTCCTCCGGCTCCGGCAACCCCCGAGCAAGCTCCGCCAGCACCGAGTATCAGAGATACCGGTAGTGGCTATCCGACCAATATTCCCCGCAACTACTTCGGCCCAGCGATCGGTACTGGCAATGGTGCTACTGGCTTTGGGGCAACTAGTAGGTTTTCACTCGGGGACAATTACTCGGTGCGACCATCGGCACTGTTTGGTAATAATGGCACGATCATTCGCGTACCAGTGACTTATGACTTTGTGTTTGGCGACTCAGAACCATTCGAGCGCAATCCACTGATCACTTTTCATGCGGGTGGTGGGGTACAGTTTAGTTCTGGAGCTAATAGTAATAATGAGTCCAGATTCGGAATCTTAGGCACGATCGGTGTCGATGTCAATTTATTTGAAAATGTAGCACTAGTAGTCAACTACAACACTGATTTTGCCTCGATTAATGGGGT
>NZ_JANNDR010000254.1:0-1691 GCF_031378165.1 Chamaesiphon sp. OTE_75_metabat_556 | reverse complement strand
CGATCGATTTCCACGACCAAAAATCTGGCGCAAAACGGGCGCAACGAGTAATCGCATAACTCGGCAAGAGTAAAACGATCGGGTAGGGTAAAATGCGAGGATAGCTATCCCGTTCCATATTGAGATTGCTGAGTACCTGGGGATAGTCACCAGTCGCACCGATCGAGCGTTCCAATCCTGAGATTAATAATACTGGCTGGCGATCTGGCATTAACTCCACAGACTGCAACTGTTCGCGCACTTCCAATCCAAAATATTGTAAAAGCTCATCCGCTAAAGCAATTGGCACCCATTGGACATCGGGAAACCTGTCGCTATGTGTGAGATATTCAACAACAATTGCTCGATCTCGATCGGAATTTACTTCCATAAACGCGATCGTAAACCCTTCGGACAGCTTGGCAAATAACTCGATACTGTCTAGTGCTTCAGCATTTCGCTGTAAAAACTTCGCCTCAAGGCTGCTGTTGGAGCTGACTAAGGGCTGTTTGGAAAGCATCGATTTTGATTACGGTAGGATGAGGATAATTCCAGCGTCGATCGCCGTTATATTCCAATACATAGGTGTAGAATAAACAGTCTTGGCCGAGATCGTTACTCGGTGCCCGTTTTTCCACGAAAGTTTCAGCAATAATCGGATAATGCGTATCGGGAATCTCGCGCTCGAAGCTAAATTGTGCTTGATTGATGGCATAGAGCGCGTCATCAGCTTGGACTTGGGTATGCTTACGTCCGATCGCTGTCAAACAAGCTTGCCTGACCATTTTCATCAAATCGCGAACATGTCCGCCGCTAGCACGGACGATTTCTAGCAAGATATCCCTAGTCTCAAAGACTCGATCGACATCGATTCTTTTATCTAGTAGCGCGACTAATGAATCTAATCCTTTCGCTTGATAAGTTAACAAATCTGGTTTGTTTTTTTCATATTGATAGATATTCACCATCGAGACGATGTAAGGCTTATCAAAAGTCTTTGCAATCCCACTGGACGAGTACAGCGAAGCAATCGGCACGGTGTAAACGATCGTACAATCGATCGCCTGAAGCTGGGCAGCATAGTCAAAAAATAGTTTGTCGGCGACATGGGGCGGACAGCGATCGAGGTTATCGAATACCAGCAACAATCCTTTGCAACCTGGTTTCTTTTTAATCAGCTTCTTCTCAGCATCATGTAGCAGTAAATTGATGCTAGTTGTGAGTCTAGACAGATCTTTTTCAATAACGCGGCGAATTGTGGTTTTGTCTTTAGTACTGCCTTTGATTTGCGAGTTTAATTTCGCCAAGAATTTCGCTAGACGTGGTATCGGCAACAGACCACTGTTACTAATCGTAATTTCACCAGCAACCGCGACTTCAATATCCTTAGACATCTGCAATTCTTCAATTACTTCAGCAAACCATTGCTCGATATCTTCGACAATTTTCTTATTTAGCTCGATCTTGAGCTGACGCATCTCGTACTCTAGATACTGAGCGATTAAAAGGTAAATGTCGGTATATTGAATGTCGTTAATATCAGTTATTTTGTCAGATTCTAAATAAATGACCTGAAAATTCTGTTGCCACTTGCGCTGAAGCAATCGTAGTTCGGTGCTTTTCCCACAACCGCGATGTCCGGTAAATAAAATCGCGCTGTGCTGTGCGGGTTCTTGTAATTCTAGAGTGCAATTAATATTAATAATCGCGTC
>NZ_JANNDR010000246.1:0-7833 GCF_031378165.1 Chamaesiphon sp. OTE_75_metabat_556 | reverse complement strand
GTCAGTGTTGTTGAGTTAGTACTGGTTTTTAATGCGAGAACCTTTGCAAGATTCATAGTGCATAAACTAAAGATATGGGATAAGATTTTGCACGATCGGTAGTCATTCAGTTAAATCGCTGAAAGCCTGACATAGCAATAGACGGAAACTGCAACTGTTAGCAGAGCAGCCCCAGCTTGGGCGATTGCGTCCTGAGTTGGCCGAAAATATGCGAAGCTTGCCGATCGGTCGGTATGTGGTGTTCTATATCGCGATGCCGTCCTGCGTTCAGGTCGTGCGCGTTCTTCACGGTGCGCGAGATTTAGCCCCGATCTTCGAGGTGGAGTAATGTAAAATGTAAATTGTTATCGAATTTTAGTAACGCTGATAGGGATTATAAAAACCCGTGCCTTCCATAACTAAATATTGGTTGTAGCATACCAACAACTTTCCCTGGACACTGCTCCAAAATGAGTTTGATTGTTTTAGGCAATCCGGAAGAGTCAACACCATGTTTTTCTGGCATTCGCAAGGCTAAACTTTGTTCATCTTGCAAGCTCTCAGTAAGCATAAAGTTATTTCCATTGACACACAACGCTTTTTTAGAATAATTTATTGTTAATGGAGTAAGCGAATGCTTTCCGAGACCATGAGGATACAAGCTTAGTTTTTTACCTTCAACAATGATAGAATTGTTAGCATTTTCAATAGATTTTATAAAATACAAAGGTTTCTGAGGAGTAGTCAACAAAAGAAATAAGCTTGATTTCTCAAATTAGTGATTTTATTTAATACATTATATTTCATATTTTGTTTGGGGAGAGGTTGTAACATGTATCGATTACCTAGATTGACTCGTTCTATTCTCGTTGGCGTAGCCTCTCTGAAAGAGAATCAATCGAGTCGATCTAGGGTACGGTTTTGCACTGGTAGTATTTAGCTATCTTCGTTAGCGAACCAATTTTCAATCTTCAGATCGTTGAAAAATTGAAAGTCGTCAACATTATTAGTAACTAAAATTAGATTGTTGGTAACAGCCATACTCGCAATTTGTCCGTCCGCAAAAGCTAGAGTTTTACCGATTTTAGATAATTTCGCTCTTTCTTGAGCGTGACACTGTGCCGCAGCTAGATCATAGTCAAATGTCGGCCAGTTAATCACCGAGCTATTGATATAATTCAAAAAAGCCTGACGCTTTTTCGATTCTGGCAGCCGCAGGCATCCATACAAAAGTTCGTGAATGACGATACTAGCCGTAGCTATTTCCGATCTATGGATGTCAAAACTCTCAATAACTTTAGGATTGGGAAGCGGACGCATTAAATCTGAAATAATATTAGTGTCGAGTAAATACTTGAGCTTCATAGATTTACTTCACGCCCTGGTGCCCGATCTCTAAGATTAGAGAAATCATCTTCATCAGCAAAGCTCTCTTCTGCCTCTAGAGTGGTTCTGAAATTTTGTAAATCGCTCCATAAATTATTGCCGCGCTGTTCTTCTTTTCGTTGGCGAAGACTTAACTTCTTTAAGATATTTTTCTCTTCGCTCGATAAATTATTGCCACGTTGTTCTTCTTTTCGTTCCCCTTGAATTGTGAGAGCCGCTCTATAGTCTCTTACCTCCGTTAACACCTTATCACCCAATTCCGTGACCTTATAGTACTTGCGTCTAGCACCGCTTAATGGCTCCTTCTCATCGCCCCAACGTCCGACGACATAACCCTTTTTGTCTAGACGATTGAGAGCGGGGTATAAACTGCCAAAACTCAATTCACTAGGACGATCGAGATTGAGTTGGTCGAGAATTTCTAGCCCATAAAGCTCCCGACCCAATAGGCAGGTGAGGATGTCTTCATCAAGTGCCGTCAGCTTTACTGTCTCTTTTTTACCGTTCTCTTGCTTCATAACCAGCCTTGTTGTAATGTATGGCTAGATTGCGTTAAGTGGGGTCAGCCACCAACCCCAAACCAGCGTGAGCTAAATGCTCCAAGGTCTTATGAAAAACATAATAACATGAAAAACATAAAATATCGATTTGTATATAAGGTCGCTGGGTTTAATTTTTTCCGAAGCGACCGAACCGATTGAAGACTCTACGATCCAGCCGTTACCAGCGGGGGAAATCGGCTCTACTGGTAAGATTTTTACTCAAAACCGAACGCCAAACCAACCGACATCTTGCGCGATCCTTATGTATTTGAATTTCTAAAAATTCCCGAACCCTATCTACCTTCGGAGTTGGAATTAGAAACCTTACTCTGCGACCATTTGCAACAGTTCTTACTAGAATTGGGTAAAGGTTTTACCTTTGTCGGGCGACAGTATCGCATCACGATTAACAATACTCATTACCGCGTCGATTTGGTTTTTTACCACCGGATTCTGCGCTGCTTTGTCTTAGTCGATCTCAAGATTAACGAGGTACAGCACCACGATATCGGGCAGATGAATATGTATTTGGGCTATTTCGCTAAGGAGGAAGGTATTGAGGACGATAATCCCCCGATCGGATTGATCTTGACTAAAGACAAGGATGAACTATTAGTAGAGTATGCAACTTACCAGATGAGCAGTCAGCTTTTCGTCCAGAAGTATCAGCTCTATTTACCCAATGAGGAAGAGTTAAGACGGGAGTTAGAATCGATAGGTCGGCTGACAATTGACAGTGCGGAAGATTAGGCGAAAGTACTCAGCCAAGGAACGGCGATTGATATCGAGTTAACGATTGCTGTCGCAGACGGCAAGCCGTTCGGGTAGAAGTTATTTAAAAGAAAACTGATGATTGAAGAATATATTCCTTTATGCAAACATTGCAACTCTTCAGCTCTAGAAATTAGAGGAGCTAAAAGCGAAGATAATTCGAGTTGGGAAGACTATGAATGCCATAGCTGCGGTGAATTCACTAGATTTCACTATGCTAAAGATGCAGCGGCGGGAGCAGAGCCAATTCGCATCGAATCCAGCCCTATAAAAAATAGATCTAAACTTCGATCGCTTGAGATCGAGCTGACTGACGAGCAAGCACACGCCCTCGCTCGATATCTCAAGCGCGTCCAGTTTGATGATTTCCGCCGCCGCGCGATCGATGAAGACGACGCTTATGTCATGCAAGATGCCGCCGCAGAAGTTCGCAAGGCATTGGCGGATGCTGGATACGAGCCGAGATAACGATTCGGCTCCAGGCGACGCTACGCGAACGCACCAGCTCCTAGATCCGGAGTGCCCATGCAAAAATCCTAGTGCTTAGTTACCACACACGGGCTGTTTTATTGTGTCTCGGCGGTCAAGGGCTACGCGAGTGGCGGTTCGATGGTGCTTAGTGCCAGAAATAGCGATCGACCGCCACCCTTGACTCGCCAAAAGTTAGTGGTAGGGCAGCCCGTGCGTTCGCGGGTTGTCTCTTTCGTTTGGAGTTTGTGTTATGCGTTCTTTAGTTCCTGCTGATTTCTGGTTTGCACTGGCCGATCGTGCTGGTGCGGTTGACTGTTGCGTTCGGGTCAGCGAGCGTTCTTTCAGCGGGTGGGTGGTCGAGCCTGTGTTCTCGTCGGCTGAGTCGGCGGCTGACTTTGCGCGGCGGGCTAGTGCGGTCGTTGGTGTGGGCGTGGTATCGCGGCGGTGGGTGCCCGTGTCTGTCGGTTGGGTCACTTGGTCGGGCTGTTGGTCTTGCTCGGTGCCGTGTCAGGCTCCAGGGCGCGAGTTGTCGTTGGGTCGGGCATCGCGCGGCAGTCGGGCGGTCATCAGTGCCTAGTTGGTTGGTGGGGGCTAGTTCCCCTTTTTTTTATCGATCGTTGAGATGGAAGCTTACTTACTGCATTACTGTATTAAGTGCTTAATGCAGTAACATATTTGAGTAGTTCGACTGCCTTTGGCAGGTCTTCTGGAGCGAGACGCTACTTTGCGTTCGACCAACGACAGAATCTACGAGGGTTCGGCAAAGCCGACACTTCGAGCTTGCTATTCTTCATCTGTTGGTGAAGCCGAAAATAGATCGAGGCAATCGATCTGTTCTTCTAACTCGGTGTCAGCCGTTGCTTCATCATCCTCAAGCTCGAATTGAGCCACCAACGATTCATAGGAGTCAGGCAACTTCCCATTAGCAACCATCTTTGAGAAAACTTTATACCAGTCGCGGCGGTCGCCTTCTCTACGTGGGAACCCCAGCCACAGAATGATAATTACTCGTCTCTCGGCAAAGGCTCTGAAAAATAGTCGATACCGTTGTGGCAGTCCCATTTTCTTGAGCCGACCGTATCGATCTAGGGGCTTTCGCAGTGCGAAATGACTGGCAAAGGGATCTAGCGAGATTTTGTCCCTGATGCCGGAATCGATCGCTTTGAGCAGTTTGACATCGGGATGGGTGACAAAATCTTTGGGTTCTAATTTCGATTTCAGTTTGACCACTTTGGCGGTTAAGTCCGCCCACTGAAGCTGAAAGTCTTCATAGAACAGGATCGTCCAACCGTTAGCATCGAAGGGCTTCATTCGTCTTCGGCCACAACGACACCAGCGAGTAATTCATCCATCTCGTCAGCCATCTCCTGCGTGTAGAGCGTGAGTGAATCCGGCTTGGCGATCGCAAATTTGAGCAGAGAATCTAGAAACAGTTTCATCATCACGCTTTCATCGTCGTCAAGTTCTGATGCTGACGATCGATCGGGTTCGAGATGCACCAGAAAAGTATTCTCGTCGATTGTTTCAATATGACCTTTAGCTGTAACTAAGTGGGGATAGTCGTGAGAAAAGGCTTTCGGCAGACGAAAACCGTCTTGGCTACCGATTTTAGCTGGACTGATCGGATATTTTTTCGAGGGCATGGTAAAACCGATTATTATAATGATTTATTATAACAAAACGAGAATGGAGAATTGTAGGCAAGCGATCGGTATTCAATTCAGTAATGCAGTAAGATAAATCAGTACTTAATACAGCAATGCAGTAATGCAGTATATCAGTGATGCAGTATGTCAGTAATAGCACTAATCAATCAGAAAGGCGGTTGCGCCAAGTCTACCACCTGCGTCCATCTAGCAGCATGGCTGACCAAGCAGGGTCATAAAGTTGCCGTCGTCGATGCCGATGCCCAAAAGTCATCTTCAATTTGGCTGGCATCGCTCGATACCCAGATCGCCGCTCATGTGATTCAATCGACAGACGAGCTATTAGATCGTATCCCCGATTTAGCCAAAGAGTGCGACTACTTATTAGTCGATGGTGCTGCCGGACTCTCCGAATCCAGTCGAGCCATTTTAATGCGAACCGATTTAGCGATCGTACCGTGTCAACCGACAGGGTTAGATCTCCATTCAGCCTCCGAAGCCGTGCGGTTAGTCCTGCAAGCGCAGTCGATTCGATCGGGTGCGCCCAAAGCGGTGGTGTTTTTGAGCAGAGCGGTTAAGGGCACTAAGTTGTTAGGGGAAGCTCAAGCATTACTAGGGCAAAGTGGCATCCAGATTCTCAAAACGTCAGTTCACCAGCGGCAGGTAGTCGCCGATACCTTCGGGCAAGCGGCCACGGTTTGGGATCTATCGGGCAGACCTGCGGCGGAATCGGCTAGAGAGTTTGAAAAGTTATTTGCCGAAGTGATGGAGGTGTTGGCATGACCGCTAAAAAAACGCGCAAGCCAATGGGTGACAATGCGGCGGTAAATAATTTCGTTTACAGGGACAATGCGCCCACTCCAGTTGCCGACCCTGTAGCGGAACCAGTCGAGCCGATTGTCGAAACGGTAGAGACTGTAAACGATTGGGTAGAGCCGAGCGTCGAAGCACCTGCGATTGCTGTCGCAGCACCCGCAAACCCCATCGCATCCCAACCTACCACTAGTTTGATGTCTAAATTAATGCAAAATTCTCCAGAGAAAGAGGCAACCGTGCGGTTGACGGTAGATTTACCCAAGTCTACTCACACCAAGTTATCGATCTTGTGCGCCCATAATGGCTTGAAGAAGGCTGAGGTAGTCAGAATGTTGTTGGATGAGGCTTTGAAAGATACAAACGTTTAATTACTGCATTGCTGTATTAAACACTTAATGCAGTAATACAGTAATTAAGCTTTAGTACGCGATATCAATCAAGTGTTAATTAATAGGTAATAATTAACTATTAATTAACACTTGATTCTTTCAATCCTCTTTTTTGAATAATTAATAATCTTCAATTATTAATTATTCATTCTTAATTATTAATTATCACAAGGAGTTATAGAGTATGAAATGTCCGTCCTGTGGGATGGCAGAGTTGGTGAAAGACATTCGCGATCTGCCCTATACCTATAAAGGTGAGTCAACGACCATTCCAGGGGTCGAGGGCGATTTTTGTTCGGCGTGTGGCGAGTGCGTGCTGGATGCGAAGGAATCAGCGCGGACGAGCGCGGCGATGTTGGAATTTAACAAACAAGTCAATGCGGCGTTGGCGTAGCCTCTCCCTCTGAGAATCGACGATTGCCAATCGATCGCTTAATTACTGCATTAAGTAATCAATGCAGTAATTAAGTAATTATAAAAGTTGTACTAACCTTACTCCAACTAAAAAGTTGTGTTAATCTAAAAGAAAGCACAGCTTCGTTTTCATGTGCGATGGAGAACCGACTGAATGCCCCCATTTACCGAAAGCGGCTACCTACCACCTGGAATTTGGGCGATGAGTTGGGCAGATTTTTGGGAGCGATATGGGTACAACTCTCGCCGTGCTAACCTCCTATCTGGCTTGATGTTTGCCCTCAAGTTACTCATTCGATCGGGCTGTCAGACGATCTACATTGGCGGTAGTTTCATCACCAATAAGGAACGACCCAACGACATCGACGGTTGTTTTGATGGGATGGATATCGATATCGGGATGCTAGATCCAGTTTTTCAGGATATTGACGAACAACACGCTCGCTTTGGCTGCGAGCTACGGATGGATTTCATGTCGGCATTTCAGGGTTTTTTGCAAAAAAATCGCGATGGCGAACCGATCGGCATCGTAGAGATCGATCTAAGAAGTTTCGATCCACCCAGGTAAACAAGAAAGAGCAAGGGTTCAAATCAACATCTCAAAAACCCTGCTTGGTGCGCTTCCATGGTCGGGAAACCCGACCGGAGCGCATCCGCAATTATCAATTATCAATTATCAATTATCAATTAAGTTAATCATGATCCAAAACGAACACCAATATAAAGTTACCAAGGGCGAGATCGATAAGCTGCAACAAGTTATCGATAAATTGCAAGAACAATCAAATATGCCGCCCAGTCAACTAGCCGCGATGCAAAACAGCTTTCAGACACAGATCGATCGAATGCAGATGGAAATCCAAGAGTATGAAGATCTCAAAGTGGGGAAGGTCGAAATTACAATGGGATCGATCGAAGATCTGCCCAAGGTCTTAATTCAAAAACGGATTAGTCTGGGGATGACCCAAAAAGAGCTAGCCACCAAGCTCGGTATCAAGGAACAGATGGTGCAAAGGTATGAAGCTAGCGGCTATGAGTCGATCGGGCTGGGGCGATTGATGGAAGTCTGGAATGCACTGTCTGTATCGATTCCTATGATGACGGTTAGCTAAGATTAAATACTTAATTACTGCATTCAGTACTGAATGCAGTAATTAAGATCGATAGAGGGAACGTGAAGCTGAATAGTAAATAGTAGCCAGTCATTCTTAATTCTTAATTAGTTAGCAAATACCCTCGCTCTTATTGGCAGCTTGGCGAGCTGCGGCAATGGCGGCTTGGTATTCGTCCCAATTCGGATCGTCTTGGTATTTCCCCGCGATCGCCAGCCAGGGGTTGTTGGTTGGTGCCAATGGCAAGTCTAAGTAGGCGATCTCGCCATCGGCTAGCTGTGCTTTGACTTGTCGATTGCGCTGGGCG
>NZ_JANNDR010000212.1:0-4072 GCF_031378165.1 Chamaesiphon sp. OTE_75_metabat_556 | reverse complement strand
GATATAGCATAGCTTTTACAAACTCGATTCGATCGATCGAATCGAGAGATTTCGATCTTCTAATTATAATTGGGGCGTTGCTGATTTGCTGTATGGTTTGAACCCAAAATTTAGAGTAGGGGCAATTCATGAATTGCCCCTACTCTAAATTTTGGTAATTATTTCACTGAGTGGATCGTACCTAGATTCAGCAAAACCACAACTGGCTGCTAGCCATAAATGTTGGCTGAGAAAGCCTGCCGGAGAGCTATGAAAATTTTCCCATTCATCGTGGTGGGTAGCTGATGTCCGTCGATCGATCGCGCTGGCATCAATTCGGCAATACTGCCAGTCGTAAATGCTTCGGTCGCCTGTGCGAGATCGGCCGGAAATAGATCGCGTTCGATCGTCTTAATACCGAGCTGTGCTGCCAGCTCTAGCATGACATGACGGGTAATGCCCATCAACATTCCCCGCTGGGGAGTAACCAACACATCATCAATGACACAGAAGAAATTGCTCCGAGTTGCTTCGGTAATATAGCCATCGCGATGCGTGAACAAAATATCATCATAATCCGCACCAGCCACCTGACGAGCCGCATAAAAACCAGTCAGATAATTGGTGGTTTTGAGCATCGGCAGATCGCGATCGTATGGCACTATTTTTAGACGTTGACCGGATTGATAGAGTTCTAGTCCATAGGGAGCTTCGGGATGCTTGGGAACTACCTCATCCTCAAAAATCATCAAATGTGGAGTGAAACCATCACAAGCCATATAGCTACTGCCACTCGGTCGAGCGCATTCGCCCGCAGTCAGGTAAAATTTAATCGCACTGTGGGCATAAGCATTGCGCGCGATGACTCCGGTAGCGATGTCCGTCAATTCCGTTAATGCTGGCAACGGCAAATCGAGCATTTTGGCTCCGCGCTCCAGCCGTTGTAAATGCGCCATCAGACAAAACGGTTTACCGCTATACACCCGCGCTAGCTCAAACAAGGTGACACCCCGTGCAAAGCCAAAATCGGTAGGATTGATGCGAATGGTATCACGTTCTACATACTGGCCGTCATAATAAGCAATGGACATAGCGATCGGCTCCTACTTCACACTGTTTGAGTGCCTTGAATTATATCTGCTTTTTCGATCTCACCGCGATCGATTTATCCAATTTTGATGGTAATACTCCCCTGTAGGTCGAATTCCCCTCACTACTAGTGCGTACGGCCTCAGCCAGATGACAGCAGCAACTAAATCTTCCTCGCTCCGTGAAGTCCAAAAGCCCAGAAAAATTAGTTACAATGTCGATCAGCTACAAGTAGATTTTTTGGCTCGGTTTCTACCAATCTGACTTAATAATCTCTTCACCACTCCCGCTGTTCTTCACTCGATCGATTTTAAAATTCATGATGACTTTCTTTCGCCAAAATGTCGCGCCATTCCTAATTTTGCTAGTATTTCTCTTCGCATTGGTGGCTGTCAGCGCGCGCATCTTCTTGCCTTCCGATATGTCTGGTCCCGCGCCACTGGCTGGAGTTAGCCTCATCCAAAACTTATTAATGTTATGCAAACTGTCGTAAATTTATAAAATCAGTTCTGCTAGACCTAAATACTTCACCCCTTCAGGTGTAAGCTCGAATCGACAAGGGAGTACTTCTAAGCCCTTGGCGACTGCCGTCCGCAGGAGTTGACCGTAAATGGGGTCGGTAGTATCGCCAGGAGCAAATTTGGTCTTGTCGCCACGATTAATCAAATAGAGCATGACCGCACGATATTCGGGCATGACATCGATCAGTTCCCGCAGATGCTTTTGACCTCTGGTGGTTTCGGTATCGGGAAAGATGGCTGTATCGCCGATCGACCAAGTGGTATTCTTGACTTCCAGGTAGATCGATCGATCCCCACCCTCAAGTAAAAAATCGATCCGACTGCGCTTGTCCTGTCCGTAGACTACTTCCGATCGAATTGTTTGGTACTTGCCCAGCGATGGAAATAGATACCGTTCTAGGGCGATTTTAATCAGTTTGTTGGGTAATGCCGTATTGATGCCGATCCAGACCCCATCGATCTCAATTGTTTCCCAGGTGTAAGCAAGTTTGCGCTTGGGATTGTCATGAAAAGACACTTGTACAGACGCACCAAGCTGACAAACTCCAGTCATTGGGCCGGTGTTGGGGCAATGAGCGGTAATTAGTTCGCCTGAATCCAATTGGATATCTGCAAAAAACCGTTTGTACCTTTTGACTAGGATGCCGGGATAAAGTTGAGGATAGGTGTAGAGCAAGGAGTTGGGAGTTGGGAGTACTTAAATTCTGGTGGCGATGTAGGCTTCGAGCGAATTGAGATCGATCGCCATTTGTTCGACTAGAGCCGCCGCATCTTCTAACTGCTGGGAACGGGCGAGGGTTTCGAGTTGTTTGGCAGCAGCAGTGATGCTAATAATGCCGACATTGGCACTAGCACCCTTAATATAGTGAGCTTCGGTAGAGATCGTCAGCGCATCTCGATCGACGACAGCTTGCCGCAGATCGTTGATGTGAATTTTGACGTCTTCGGCCAACATTGTCAGTAACTCTAATTCAAATTCTGGGTCATCTTCCGAAACTTGATGCAATTGTTCCCAGTCGATATCTATGAGATCGTTCATTAGCTGATGAGGTCGTAAATGTCAGGTAGTGCCGATCGCTATTTTATCTCGATCGACTCCCCAATTGGCCTAACTACAAGATTTTTCTATACTCCACAGCTCAAAGCTTTCAGCCCAACTACCATGTTTCAAACCACCCGCCGCCGCTTGGCCATCTGGTATACCACCGTCACTGCCATTGTCTTGTTGGTATTTGCGAGTGGGATGTATATCTATGTGCGGAGTACTCTGATCGAGCGGATCGACGATACTCTCAATCATGTTGTCGAGGTTGTCAGTCGATCGATCTCGATCGATAAGATCGACTTTCCGAGCGCGCCGAGTCAGTTTCAGATTAATGTGGCGGCGAGTTTTCAGGATGATTCCGATCGCTTGGATGACGATCGGATCGATTTAGAATTATTCAATCTCAGTGGTAAATTATTGTGGTCTACGCTCAAAGAACCGCTAGATCTACCCGTCTGGCTGAATCTGGATGGAGAAACAGTCAGGCTCAATCACAATCGCATTCTCCGCCAGATTACCGCACCAGTCAATCGGCAAAATACCTTAGTGGGTTTTTTGCGAGTCAGCCATCCGTGGTTTGAAGTCACCAAACCGACAGAGTTATTGGTTGTCGATCTGACAATCGGCACATCTTTAATACTTGCCAGTGTCGCTACGATCGGTTGGTTCCTATCGGGGATTGCGATCGAGCCAGTCAAAGCCTCCTACCAACAGCTCAAACAGTTTACTGCCGATGCTTCTCACGAACTCCGCAATCCGATCGCGACCATTCAAACCAATGTCCAAGTCGCCCTAGGTGAAGAGCCATTACTGCCCCAACAACGCCAACAACTGCAAACGATCGAACGATTGACGCGGCGACTGGGGCGATTGGTGGACGATCTGTTATTTCTCGCGCGACAAGATAGCAGCATCGCCACCGCAGATTTTGAGGTAGTGCCATTAGATGCCCTGTTAATGGAGACAATCGCAGAACAACAACTAGCCGCCACAGGTAGAGGCATTCACCTCACCCTAGAAATTGTCGATCCGTTACTGCCAGTTGGTAAATCGGCACGCGATCGATCTGACGATGTATTTAGTGTCAACGGTGACTGGGATCGATTAGTCAGACTATTTACCAATTTACTCACCAATGCGATTCAATATACGCCATCCCAGTCCGACGATCAAAGCACAACTCGCTCTGCCCAGATTAATGTCGAACTGCGGCAAGTAATCCGGCAAAATACTTCGTACCTCGAAGTTCGAGTTCGCGATACCGGGATGGGGATTCCGGCGGAAGCTCTGCCACATTTATTTGACAGGTTTTATCGAGTCGATCCGGCACGAACGGCGACAGCTCTGGATGTGAGTAGCGGCTCGGGCTTGGGACTAGCGATCGTCCAATCGATCGTCATCAGTCATCAAGGCGAACTGTCGATCGACTCTCAAATCG
>NZ_JANNDR010000204.1:0-12791 GCF_031378165.1 Chamaesiphon sp. OTE_75_metabat_556 | reverse complement strand
CTTTAGAGAAGATCTCAAAATTTGGGGTAGGGGCAATTCATGAATTGCCCCTACCCCAAATTTTGGGATCGTTTCATGTCTTAAAACAGCAATGCAAAATAATCGATCGAGCCAAATATCGCTCCTAATATCTAGAAACCCGACCTCAAAGAAGTCGGGTTTCTATTTAGTTTCTAGGTAATTATTCAGGCATCTAGATTTGCGACATCACCGCTCTAGCCGCTGCGAGAGTGCGATCGATATCTTCCTCCGTATGCGCCAGTGAAGTAAATCCAGCCTCAAACTGTGATGGTGCTAGATAGATCCCCTGCTCCAACATCCCCCGATGGAAGCGACCGAATTTAGTCACGTCCGAATGCTTGGCGTCCTCAAAATTGTGAACCGGCCCTTCACAGAAAAATAGCCCAAACATCCCACTGATATTCCCCCCACAAGCTGCATGTCCAGTGTCGCTGGCAATTTGCAGCAAGCCGTCGATTAACCGTTTAGTGATTTTATCTAGGTACTCATAAGCACCAGGCTTTTGGAGCAATTCTAGCGTTTTAATTCCCGCTGTCATGGCCAATGGGTTGCCCGAGAGCGTCCCGGCTTGGTACATTGGCCCTGCTGGTGCGACCATTGACATGATCTCCTTGCGGCCGCCATAGGCACCAACGGGTAAACCACCACCGATGACTTTGCCCATCGTTGTCAGATCGGGGGTGACGCCGAATCTCTGCTGCGCACCCCCATAGGAAATGCGGAAACCAGTCATCACTTCGTCGAAAACCAACAGTGCGCCATATTCTTGGGTAATCAACCGCAAGCCTTCGAGGAACCCCGCATCGGGGACGATAAAGCCCGCATTTCCGACTACAGGTTCGAGAATTACTCCCGAAATACTGTCGGGATTGGCCGCAAACAGCTCTTTGACTGCTTCTAAATCGTTGTAAGGTGCGGTCAGGGTATCGGCGGTCGTCGATTTGGGGACGCCAGGGGAATCGGGCAAACCGAGCGTAGCGACACCAGAACCAGCTTTGACCAAGAACATGTCGGCATGTCCGTGGTAACAGCCTTCAAATTTGATAATCTTATCGCGTCCGGTAAAGGCACGCATCAGCCGCAGGACAGCCATACAAGCTTCGGTACCGGAATTGACAAATCGCACCATTTCGACGCTGGGAACGGCATTGATCACCATTTCGGCGAGGACGTTTTCCAGGTAGCAGGGCGCACCGAAACTAGTCCCTTTAGCCAGGGCGTCATGCAAGGCGGCGATTACTTCGGGATGGGCATGTCCGCAGATTGCAGGTCCCCAACTACCGACATAATCGATATACTGATTGCCATCTACGTCCCAGACATAGGCATCTTTAACGCGATCGAAGACGATGGGTTGGCCGCCGACTGATTTAAATGCCCGCACGGGGGAGTTGACCCCACCGGGCATCAGTTTCTGAGCCGCAGCAAATATTTCTTCGGATTTTGTAGTTTTCAAATTAGATGTAGAAACCAATTTTTTCTCCCAAAGGTTATAAAGCTGATTTTAAGAACATTCTAACTTAAAGGCGATCGAGACTATAGTAATTTTAGTAGAGTTGACCCGATTACCCAAGACCTACATCACAACATTGTTGCGATCTTGATCGATAGCGGAGATATCTGGGTAAGCAAAGATGATGGCAGTAACGATCGATTCGGTATTGGGGTTGGATTCAGATCGATCGCCCCAAACAGCAATAATGATAATAACGATCGACCGATGACATCATGACTCACTACCAAAAAATGCTGACGATCCCCAGCACGCCTAAATCTTTTGTCAACATCACTTCCCAAGTCAAGAGCATTGTCGCCGACTCAAACATTGCAACCGGATTATGTACGTTATTTTTACGTCACACATCAGCAAGTTTAGTCATTCAAGAAAATGCCGATCCTGATGTCCTCATTGATTTGGCTGACTTCTTGGCGAAGTTAGTGCCTGAAGGTGACAAATATATTCATTCAGCCGAAGGTGCCGATGATATGCCCGCACATATCCGCACCGCCCTGACGCATACTTCCGAACAAATCCCGATTATGCGCGGCAACTTGGTGCTGGGTACTTGGCAGGGCATTTATCTATGGGAGCATCGTCAACATCGCTACAATCGCGAGTTGGTAGTCCATATCAGTGGAGATTGAGCAGGGCTAATTATGAGAAAGGATCGCTCATTTTTGAGCTGCCAGGATGGCTGATAATTCTTCCCGCAATGAAGGCAGCACATAGCCTAATTCGATCGCTTTAGTACTATCGAGCGAAACGTCTGCCGCACGGGGAGCCGCCATCACCAAGTCCTGTTGATAGATCGGCGATAACAAGGATCGATCGAACCCAAATACATCTGCCATGAGCAGCCCAAACTCATAACGAGAAATCCGTTCGCAACCGCCTAAATTCAGAATGCCTGGGGACATTTGTAACGCCATTAATAAGCCTTGAGCCGCAGTTGTGGCACCTACGGGTGTCCGAAACTCATCGACAAATAGCTGCAAACTTTGTCCCGCGCTTAACGATTTCAGCCACGGTTGGATAAAACTCATGGCGGTTGAGGGGGCATTGCCAAACATCAATGGCATCCGACAGATGACGGCTCGATCGCATGTCGCTAAAATCGCGCACTCGGCGGCTACCTTCTGCTCGCCATAGATATTAATCGGCGAGACTGGATCTGTCTCTAGATAAGGTGCTTGGGTGCCATCAAAGACTAGATCGGTAGAGGTAAATACCAATGGAATTTTGGCCGCAGCACAGATTTGGGCGAGTGACTGGGAGGCGATGACATTAATGCGATGAGACACCTCTGGCTGTTGCTGACAAAAGTTCGGATTGGACGCCGCCGCTGTATGAATAATGGCATCCGGTGCGATCCGATCGATCGCTGCTGTGACTCGATCGATATCGGTGAGATCGACTTGATGTAGCGTGACACTAGCAATCTCGATCGGCTGTTGGTGATAAAAACCATGAGTTTCCCATTGCGTTCGGGCTATCTGAGCGAGATTCCAGCCCAAAAAGCCACTAGCACCAGTAATTAGTAATTTCTGCACGATCGGAAGACTAGTAAATAGTTGGCAGCTTTCGGCTGGTTCGGTTATCGCACCAGCCGGACGGGATTGAGATTTTTGTATACTAATATTAAGGAGAATTTAGCTCCAGAGGTTAGAAAAGTTAAGATATTAGGGAATAGTGTAATGAAAGTTAACTTTTTCGGTCAATAATTATCATAATACCCACTAAATTAAGAGTTTAAGAGGCAGCTTTACAACGTGAGTCAGCAACAACTTGCCCAACTGCGGCGTTACGATCCCCAAGCGATTGCTAGTTATTATCATCGACGGCCGTGGCTGGTTGTCTGGAGGGCATTAACGATCGTCTGGTTGTTTGCAGGATTCCTGATTGGGGTGCTACTCGATCAATCGGTGGGTAACACCGACGCTAATAAATATCAACGTGCCGAGCAGTTGCGCGAGATCCTGACCCAGTTGGGGCCAACGTATATTAAAGTCGGACAATCGCTCTCGACGCGACCGGATTTAGTTAGGCAAGATTTTCTAGATGAACTAATCAAACTCCAAGACCAACTCCCACCTTTTGATAATGAGTTGGCAATGCAAATTATCGAATCGCAGCTCAAGCGATCGGTCGATGAATTATACAAAGAAATTTCACCACGTCCAGTGGCGGCAGCAAGTTTAGGCCAAGTTTATAAAGCGAGATTGTATAGCGGTGAAGAAGTTGCCGTGAAAGTGCAACGTCCAAATTTATTGCCGATAATTACCTGCGATCTATACTTAATGCGGTGGGCGGCAACTTGGATCAAGCCATTTTTACCATTGAATTTGGGTGATAATTTGACGATTGTCGTCGATGAATTTGGCACGAAGTTATTTGAAGAAATTGATTATCAAAATGAAGGGCGGAATGCCGAGAAATTCGCAGCAAACTTTCATGACGATCCGACGGTTAAAGTACCATTAATTTATTGGAGATACAGCAGTCAGACAGTACTCACGCTAGAGTGGATCGATGGTATCAAGTTAACAGATCTAGAAGGCATCAGAAGAGCTGGACTCGATCGAGATCTTCTGATTAAGGCTGGCGTAACCTCAGGAATGAGACAGCTATTAGAATTTGGATTCTTTCACGCAGATCCCCATCCTGGCAATTTATTTGCGATGGCGGATGGACGCATGGCATTTATTGATTTTGGGATGATGGATCAACTCACCCAACATACTAAAGAAACGATTGCCGGATCGGTCGTTCATCTGATCAATAAGGATTACCTATCTCTCACAGATGATTTCGTCAAACTGGGATTTTTAACTCCCGACATCGATATTTCTCCGATCATTCCAGCTCTTGAAAAAGTCCTGGGTAATGCCATGGGTGAAAGCGTTGGCAACTTTAATTTCAAAACCGTTACCGATGAATTTTCGGGGTTGATGTTTGAATACCCCTTCCGGATTCCCGCTCAATTTTCTTTGATTATTCGTTCGCTCGTTACTCAAGAGGGGGTAGCACTTAGCCTCAATCCAGATTTTAAGATTGTGGAAATTGGTTATCCATATGTCGCACAGCGATTACTTAATAGCGAAACTCCCGAAATGCGGCGACGGTTAATCGAAGTAATCATCAAAGATGGTAAATTGCAGTGGCAACGCCTGGAAAATATGATTGGCATCGCCCGCAGCGATCGCAATTTCGATCTATTACCTACCGCCCAATTAGGATTCCAGTTCTTGATGTCCGAAGAAGGTCGATCGTTACGCAATCAACTGATCATGGCACTGACTGAAGATAATCGCTTGCATCTGAGTGAAGTGCAACAATTATGGAATTTAGTTAAAGGCGAACTCGAACCAGCTAAGTTATTAAATTTAGCATTTGGTGCTTTAGCTAATAATGTTCCCAAAACAATTGGCAATATTTCGACGGCTGGTGTTAATTCTCTCATCGGTTCGCTGGCGAATTCAATTAAATAAAAATTAATCGATAGCCAATACATAAAGACTAGTAAAAGCAGAGATCTGAGGGCACCCACAAGCGGCGTTTTTATGTCTAGGGTTTCCCCCGAACAAAAAAATGACAAGACGGGGCACCCCTACACAATTAACCTGTAGGTTGCCCCTTGTGGGTACCCTGAATCTGTGCCGCTGGCAATCCCGATTCTGATCGTTTCCCAACATCCAATCCCTAATTGCTCATTGACATGTCAGATTTGGTTTTATTTTGGCATCGCAGCGATCTCCGGATCTCCGATAGTATTGGTTTAGCTCAAGCTGCTGCAACCAAGGTTAGAGTAGCTGGGTTATTTTGTTTCGATCGAGCGATTCTTGCTAATGAGAGTGTTGCCCCCGCCAGAGTTGCTTACCTAGTCGGCTGCTTGAAATCGCTAGCGGAAGATTATCGCCAAGCTGGGAGCCAACTGCTATTTGTCGAAGGCGATCCTGTCGAAAAAATTCCGCAACTAGCAACTACTCTCAAGGCTAAAGCTGTCTATTGGCATCTCGATGTCGAACCATATTCACAAACTCGTGACGAGCGCGTCGCCACAGCTTTAAAACAACGCCAGATTGCCGTCCATACCAATTGGGATCGACTGCTACACGATCCCACCGAAATTAGAACGGGCAATCAGCAGCCTTATACCGTGTACACACCATTTTGGCGCAACTGGATCGGTCGATCGAAACCTGCACCAGTGAGAGTAATTCTACCTAAAAGTGCATTAACCGCCACCGAACTTCAGGATTTGCAGCAAGTACCGACGATCGATCTCCCGACTGCCACAGCGTTAGGATTTACGTGGGATAAGCCACTCACCTTAGAGCCAAGTACTAGTGCAGCAGAACGAGAATTAGCTGCATTTTGCCAGCGATCGATCGGTGAATATGACGAACAACGTAATTATCCCGCAATCGTTGGTACATCGGGATTAAGTGCTGCCCTGAAATTTGGAACGATCGGGATTCGGACTGTCTGGGCGGCAACAATAGCAGCACTAAATGCAGCCAGCAGCGATGAAACCCGTGCGGGGGTTACGACTTGGCAGCAAGAACTCGCATGGCGAGAGTTTTACCAACAGGCGATGTATCATTTCCCAAGTCTCGCTCAGGGGGCTTATCGAGAACCCTTCAAGCACTTTCCCTGGCAAAACGATGAAACTCAGTTTCAAGCCTGGTGTGAGGGCAAAACGGGCTATCCGATCGTCGATGCAGCCATGCGCCAACTCAATCAAACTGGCTGGATGCACAATCGTTGTCGGATGATTGTCGCTAGCTTTCTCACCAAGGATTTGATTATTAACTGGCAGTGGGGGGAAAAATACTTCATGCAAACTCTCATCGATGGCGATTTATCCGCCAATAATGGCGGCTGGCAATGGAGCGCATCGAGCGGCATGGACCCCAAACCATTGCGAATTTTCAATCCTTATACCCAAGCCCAAAAATTCGATCGCGAGGGCGACTATATCCGCCAATGGGTGCCAGAATTGAAATCGATCAATACAAAACTCATCCTCAGTGGTGATATCTTACCCCTCACTCGTCATCAAATCGGCTATCCCCTGCCGATCGTCGATCACAATGTGCAGCAACGGTTGTTTAAAGAGTTATACGCTAGCGTTAAGGGTGCTTCGCAAGAGGCAGGCTGATGTGTGGGTGTGTAAAATCCTAGAGTTGCTGGGGCTGCTGATGTGGCAAGATGAGAGAGTTGGATTATATGAATATTGTTAGCAATGCAAATGGGCAAAAATTCTATACTGCGCCGCTGGCGGCACTGGCTCCAGACGGGAGTAGTCGCGGTGCTGCTGCTCACACTTTCGGCGGGGATTAGTGCCGCAACTCTGTTACCGTCTGGAAATGCAATTACCGACGGACAGGCCATTTTGCGCTATGCACTCCCGATCGACAATAAACCAGTGCGGGATCTCCAAAACAGTTTGGAAGATATTTCCAATCATTTGCGCGGCAAGCAGTGGAGTACGATTAATAGCGATGTCAAGAAAGCAGCCGTAGTAGTCAAAACACAGCAAGCTGATATCCTCAAAAGTGTACCCGAAGCTAAACAAGCGCAAGCCCAAACGCTGATAACTGAAATTCAAACTAATATCGAAGCATTGGCACTAGCGACAGCAGCTAAGGATAAGCCGCAGGTGCAAGCTGTCCGTGCTGAGGCATTAGCCAAAATTGGCACGCTCGAAGCGACGATGGTGACGGATTTCCCTTACACAGTACCTTCAGAATATAGTAATCTACCGCAGCTTCAAGGTCGCGCGACGATCTCCCTCAAGACAACCAAAGGTGATATCAACCTGACTGTCGATGGCTATAGCGCGCCAGTGACGGCGGGTAACTTTGTCGATCTCGTCAATCGCGGTTTTTATAACGATCTCGCCTTCACCCGTGCCGAAAATGATTATGTCCTGCAAATTGGCGATCCGCCAGGTGCAGAAGTCGGCTTCATCGATCCCAAAACCAAAAAATATCGAGCGGTACCATTAGAAGTAATGGTCAAAGGCGATAAAGAGCCAATGTATGGGATTACGATGGAAGATGCCGGACGCTTCCGTGAAGAACCCGTGTTACCGTTTTCGTCCTATGGTGCTCTAGCCATGGCACGTCCCGAGAACGATCCCAATGGTGGTTCGTCACAATTTTTCTTCTTTCTGTTCGAGCCAGAGTTGACTCCAGCAGGACGAAATCTCCTCGATGGACGTTACACGGTGTTCGGTTACGTAACTTCGGGACAGGAAGTGCTCGGACAACTCAAAGCTAACGATAAAATTGTGTCTGCCAAGGTGATTGAAGGGGCAGATTTGTTGAAGGTATAGGTTTATATAGGCGCAGGTTCGATTTTGCACATCTTCAGCAATCGGGAGGAGCGATCTTAATCTAGATCGCCCCTCCCGATTGCTGAATTGGTATTGCTGATTTGGGTTAGGTGATTCGTTTTGACAACAAATACTGGATATCCCAAAGAATATCCAATCGAGTGAGAGATCGATTAATCTGGTTGTTTCTTGGGGAATTTGGGGAGATCGATCTTGACGGTTGTTTTGTCGATCCCGCGTTGCGGCTGACGATCGACGACGATCGATGGCCAATTTGGGGCGGATTTGGCGATCGGTTCGGTGAGTGCGGTGCTTTCTTTATCGACAGTATCTGATGACAGCGGTGCCTGGGCGATCGGATCTAATGTGGTCTGAATCCGATTGTTGGCAGTTACTCTGTCTTGCAAGATCGCTTCGCGCCAGTCGATCGGGTTGGGTGCTGGTGTGGCAGCGGTAATGGTCGTCTTGGCTAGAGTGGGTGCTGATGGCATCCATCTGGAGTCCCGTTGTTCGGGTAGCTGGAGCGTTGCTACAGGCGGTGCTGGGTCAATTTCGGCGATCGAGAGATCGGCATCGGACATGGCAATTTCGAGGTCTGAGTCGGCAACACTTTCCTCCCGCTGTGGCGCGGCTGGATTGCTGGCGAGATCGCGATCGTGGGCTAATTGTGCAGCAGCAATAGTTTCAGTCGATGTGTTACCGAAGATCGGCTCGAAATCTGCCCTTGTTGACTGCTGTTCACTGACGCTGGGATCTGAGAAGCTCGGACTTGGAGCATCTTTAGTCACCGCAGCAGCTTGCAGTTTGAGGCGACGATGGAGTTCGAGGGCGACTTGTTCGGTTTTGGTTAATTTTTGCGCTTGCTGTTGATATTTTTGACGGAGTTCTTCATGTTCTGCTTCGATCTGGGGGACGACCGTTTGCACGATTTCTAGTTGCTGGGAGAGGGTTTCGATCAGCGTTTGTTGGCGTTGACCGATTTGGTGAGAACTCTCTAGTTGCGAGAAGAGCGCACCGACGCGATCGCGTGCCACGTTCAGTTCATCTTGTTGTTGCAAGATGGTAATTTCATGCGCCTGATTTGCTTCTTGCTGATTGTGAAGTGTCTGTTTGGCAGAGGCGAGCGATTGTTCCAATCTGGCAATTTCTTCGACTAGTTGGCGGTTGATTTGCCGCAAATTGCTAACTACTGTCAACCAATCAGTCCGATCGTGTTGAGCGGCTACTGTGGTATAGACGGTTTCGATCGATTGGTCTGCTGTGGCTTGCGAATCAGGCTGTGGTGCTGCTGGGGACATGGCAGGATTGATAGGTAGTGGTGGTAGATGGCGAGGGAAGTCCTAATCTAATCTGGTGACTGTAGTTGGATCTGATTAATTGCTTCACTCAGCAAGTCCTTGTGCGCGATCGATTTTTGGCGGATCGTTTGCAGCGATTGGGAACTCAATGCAGTTCCAGTTTCCAGATGTTGTTGCCAAGCTTGAGTTATTGTAGCTGCATCTGTGGGAATATCGGCCAATTCCCAGCCAGGAAGATCGATTTCTGTCATTAGTTTACTCACTTTTGGGTCGTAACTAATCGCCCAGCATTTACACCCCTCGGCTGCGGCCATGATCAGGCTGTGATACCGCATCCCGATCGCCAGATCGACGCCTTGAAATAGACCTTTGAGTTGTTTGGGGTCGGTCAGCGTGACTACTTGACTATTATCGGTCAGTTCGGATTGAATCTGTCGTGCCAGATCCAGATCTGTAGTCGGTTGAAAGGGTACGAGCAAAATATGGCTGCCAGTAGCGGCTTGTAAGTCCACTAAGGCAGTAGTTAGTGTCTCCAAGCGTTCATTTGTCAATTTGGGATGCGATCGCAAGGTGACGGCGATTTTGGGGCTGGGAATACTGGCAATTGCGGGTACGGGTGTCGCCGCCATACTCCACACGGGATCGGGAGCCATGACGCAATCTAGTTCCCAGGATGCCAATAATGCCGCTGAAGCTGGATCGCGGACGCTCAGAGCCATGCAATTACTAAATGCTTGTTTGGCAATCCACCGCGTCAGCGGCTGATCGACAGGGCCGATACCTTGAGCGATCGCGATCGTTTTCAGTCCGAACTGGCGGGCTAAACCCATTAGCCCACCGTAATAAATCGAATTCCGCAGACTGGTGGCATCTTGAATCAGGCTGCCGCCACCTAAAATCAATACTTGGGATTCTTTGAGGGCACGGACGACCGAGCCGCTATTCATCCGATCGTAACTTTTGACGCCATAGCTTTTGGCGGTAGCGCGGGGCGTGGCGGACAATACTAATGGCTTCACCTGTGGCGGCAACATTTCCAGCATCGACACCAGCAAGGCTTCATCACCACCATTACCTTTGCCGTAATAACCACACAGCACAGCCTGGATCTCAGTCATTTGGTCGCACACCCGATCGATACCTTAGGGATATTTTACACGGATCGGCTCGTTGTCAAGACTCGTTGTCCTCTGGACTGCCTTCGGCAATCGCTTAGACGGGGTGATTGCGGCTTAAATGTTAGTGACATGATGGATTGACTCGTATGTGCAGGGAAATCATCTAAAATGTAAAGCCTGAAGATTTAAACATTAAATAAATGGTGAGATAATATGCGTACATATGATTTCATGTATATCTCAATCAGATAGGGAGCAACACAGTTTTTATTATTTTTTCACATGAAAAGCTCCTCACAAGCCATTGATATGGGGAGTGTGGCGATCGAGACTATTTTATCTTCGAGAATTATGGAAGCTGAGATGCGCCCCATCGTTTACCAGCAGTAGAAATGGCCACAAGCAATATCGATCGGCGGCTATATTTCTGCAGATAAAAATTCATACTTATAATCAGCAATGACTACTCAAGAAATTTTCAAAGAAGACGAACAAAATTTTCAGAATCTAGTGAATCAACTAAAGGAAATCGAGAAAACATCCTTTAGCGGTAACTTAATTATTCAAGTTCCGTCTACTCAGAGCTGGATGATATCATTTTCGTCCGGATATTTGAGCCAAGTTCATGGTGGCATAGATCCTGAGCATCGCTGGCAGCGAAATTTAGAAATTGCACATCTCAATTTACCACTCGATTCATCAATAAATGAAGACGATCTAAATACAGCTAAAGATACTAATACGATCGCGCAACAATCGGCAGTACTAGAGGTGCTATTTGATATTATTCAATATGTGCAATTCAATAACAATCAGCTTTCTTATCAACTCATCCCGGTTGGTAGCTATGCGTTAAGAGCAAATACTAGCTTACCATTACTTAAAACTAGAACGATCCTCGCTCAAGTGCTTTTTAATTGGCAGGAGTGGAGTAATGCAGGATTAGGTAATTACTTTCCTGGCAAATTCGTGAATACCAGCTTAACTGAACCGATCTTAATGAGTATTGAAGATCGAGGTTTGCGAACACTTTTATTATCAATCGATGGCAGTCAATCTCTGAGGAATTTAGCTATTCGCCATCACAAACATATTCTGGAGTTTACTCAACCTTTATTATCGCTCATTCAAAAAAACATAATTTTCTTTTCCGATCTAGTAATTTATAATTCGACTGAAATTGAAAATACAAGCGGACAGGAAAGATTGGATGAGTCACCAGCAGCCCTAACAACAGAGTCGAAAATAGCCGGCATCGCAACCGATCGATTACCCATAAATTCACAGCCACTAATCGCTTGTATCGATGATGAACTATCGGTTTATGAAAGCTTGGAACAAATTCTAACTCAGCATGGGTATAGATCCTTTGGGGTACAAGACCCACGCCGGATTATTACTGCCCTAATTCAAAACAAGCCCGATCTGATTTTCTTGGATTTGATTATGCCAGCGATTAATGGATACGAGATCTGTGAAAAAATTCGGAAAATATCATCGCTCAAAAATGTCCCGATCGTGATTCTCTCTTCCAGAGATGGTTCATTCGAGCGCGAACGCGCCGAATTAAGTGGTGCTAACGGATTTCTAGGTAAACCAATTCGCTCGACTTCAGTTCTAGAAGTACTGAATAGATATGTTCAGATGAGTAATAGTTGACACTCCCCGCTCTAGAGAGACGGTGTTTTGCGGCTATCGGACATCTTCCGATAATCAGCGATGCTTACTGATTTCAAATTATCAGGTTAGGGGTTTTGACGATCGACGTCGATCGATAGCTAGATATCAGTCAACCAATGCAGCATGACTGAGACAATTTTTTACGAGCATTTCCAGACGCGCCAGCCCCAAAGTGCCACACCGATCGCGGGTAATAATAGTAAATTGAGTACTGGTGATTCGGGCACCCGCATTAATTTTAAGCCCTGGGAGTCGATCGACTGAATCTCAAAACTAGCCTCAACCTTTTTGCTTTCCAGAATCATCGGCATCGAAAAAGGCCGACCGATGCTTGGCGTACCGACAATTAATGATTTTTGCAGTTGCGGATTTTTGAGAACTGTCCCCACATTAGTTTTTTTGAGATCGCTGGTTTGGATGCGATTTTTGGCGATCGCGGTAATATTCAAGCTCGCTCGATAGCCCTCAACCAAGATGCATCGACCTGGCTGAAGCTGGATATAGGCACTAGGACTAGCTGTTGACGAACTAATTCGCGCAAACACCAAATAGTTGGGATATTTATTTAAGTTGGCGATTTTCACACAATACTGAAAATTTTGAGTAGTCCCAGTCTGTGCTTGGATATCTGCCAATAGCAATGCCTGATTTGAGATTGACATGAGTTTACAAGTTGGCTCTCCTGTACTTAGGGTGATAATTTAAACTTATTCAAATGATCGGAGCGGAGCGGAGATTATTTAAATAAGCAAGCCAACAGTTTTTCTCTCATCGATTTGAAACTAGTAAAACCGTAACTTTGGTGGAGAATTAACTTAATTCTAGTATTAATA
>NZ_JANNDR010000196.1:0-2412 GCF_031378165.1 Chamaesiphon sp. OTE_75_metabat_556 | reverse complement strand
CCAAATCTCTATACACCTCATATCATTCGGGCATTGCAGCGGATTAATCCCGCCGTAAAAGTTATTGCCATGAGTGGTACGTCGGCGAATGAATCGTTCACGAAGTGTGGGCTTTGCCCAATCGTCGATCGGTATACACTCGAAGCATTTTTGACTAAACCATTCACGACGACAGCCATGCTGCATACATTAGCAAATCTGGAACTCAATTAGTTTAAGACTTACGGCTCTCCCGTCATAGCAATCTACTACTCCTCCGATCGACCAGATAAGTAATACCAACACCTAACGACCCCGCTCACCGGACACAGACAACCTTTGCAACTCAACCAATCAACTTGGCAGATTCCGGTGCAGCGACTGGTTAGACTTACGGAGCATTCCACGGCTGTGAATAAATTGACTTATACCCTCAACTAGTTCAGGCACAACTGGCAGCGTTGGCTCAGAATAGGAAGCATTTTGCTGTTTGGGATCTAATGGAACAGCTTTTAAGACGTGATTCATCCCCTCAATAATTCTAAGCTCCGCATCCGGGTTAGCTATCTTCAGGGCTTGCGCCTCACTGACAGGCACTTGAATATCAGTTGTTCCTTGAACAATTAGAACAGGTACAGTCAGACGCTTAATCTCTTGAGCAGGGGTATAGCGAAACCAGGAAATGAGGTAGGGTTGGACGCTCGACCTGTAGAGCGTGTTTAATTCTGGTGGAACAGAGGCTACTGTGTTACCTTGCTCTAGAGCAACAAGAATCTGCTCGCTCTGTTGCCATAATGCGTCTGGCAATCTAGGTTGCAGTTGCTCTCGTAAAACTTGTGATGCAGTTCGAGCAATTCCGGCTACTGATACAAAAGCATCTGCTCCAGTTTTTCGGGTCGCCAGCATTCCAATTAGAGAGCCTTCACTATGACCGATCGCGGTGACGCTTGAGAAACGAGAATCTGCCTGCAATTGCTGAATCCAAAGTGCAGCATCTTCAACATAGGTATCGAAACGCAAATCGGCTTCTTCAGATCCTGCGGCTGAACTTTCCCCAATACCGCGCTTGTCGTATCGGATCGAGGCAATGCCGCGATCGGCTAATCCTTCAGCTAGTAGTTTGAGGCTGTTATTCTGCCCAGCTAGAGGATTGTTTCCATTGCGATCTGTCGGGCCTGAACCCGCAACGATTAGCACCACTGGCTCTGAAGCATTAGACGTTGGCATAATCTGTGTGCCATAGAGAGTGCCTGTTGGTGTTGTAATTTGAACCTCGACAGACTTTGAGAATTGTGTCATATAACCTCTTGAGTCGGATTCAGCTTTGCGGAACAGCATTCAATTGATAATGAAGTTGTTGGACTTCCTCGTTCGCGTAGCGTTCCAATTCGGAAATCGATAGCCCTGTTCCACGAGCAACAATTTCAATCGCCAAGCCCTCTCGCAAAAGGTTAATTGCAATTGCCCGATCTCTTTCGTCTTGGACTTCTCTTTGGATCGAGCGATAAACGGTGGATTCTTGCATGATGTTCCTCCGCACTATGCGGTAAATTACGTCCTCTTCTAATCTTAACCCAGCTAGCTCACAGTCGAATAAATACTGTCATTTTTGGTAAACGATCGAATTAAAGAATCGATGTTTTTATTTAGTTTAGATCGAAAGATTAAAGCTAAAGATTAATTACCGATCCTTGAGTGTTTGAATCTGGTGAGTCTTGTAAAATGAAGGTATGGAAAGAAAATTACGTTGGCGCACTTCTGCGTTCTCGTTAGCTTGCCGTAAACGCAGGCATAGATTTCACGTTGGCGGAGCCTTGCCCTTGGCATTATGACTCGCTTCAGATCTGCTCAGTGCAAATAGCCTACCGTAGGCAATCGATAATTTGTTAAATAGTATGAGCATTTTAATAGCGTAATTTTTAGGTTTTGAGGTAGCTTTTAATTCAATAAAACTAATGGCTCAAAGCTTCTCCAGAAGCTAGCTGCACATCTTCAAGTTAAATGATTTAAAGTACAGTTTATTTGTAGTGAATATGCGAAAACACCTTTGAATTATTCTATTTTAGAAAAGCATTTTATCTACTCCTTTTGACAGAGTACTTTACTTGTTTGATCGATTAACTTTAAGGTATGGTCGATTAATTAAACTTAGAACTTAATTAATTGACCCAAATATTTAACTTTAAAAATAATCTGATGAAAAAGCTAATTTTACTAGCACTAGTATGTACGGGATTCGCAGTAACTACGCCCCTTACAGCACAGGCAATAGATTCAGACAAAATCGCTCAGTACAATCGCGATCGATATCCTAACAACCAGTATCGCGATCGCCAGTTCTCGGTTTATTATCGCAGCCGTGGCAATCGCCAGTGGACTTTTGAGGGATACCACAACAATCGTCGGGATGCCCGACAAGCAGCCAATCGGCTG
>NZ_JANNDR010000173.1:0-4286 GCF_031378165.1 Chamaesiphon sp. OTE_75_metabat_556 | reverse complement strand
CTCCCTTCCCGCCGCAAGACTATTTATTGACCGCGATCGATTGCAAAGACTGGTTTTCAGCGGATAAAATTTATAGTAGCGATCGAGCCTTAACTGTCACAGTCAGAGGGATCTATACTCTTTGAGCGGAAAGGGAGTAGTGAATTTGATTGAAAGCTTTGAAGATAAACACTATCAGCTCAAGCCAGCCACTCCTTTGGAAATTCTGACCGAATTGATGAGTCAGCGTGGGCTAAAGCAGAAAGATTTAGTATCAGTCTTCGGTTCTCAAGGAATAGCTTCAGAGGTAATGAATGGGAAGCGTGAAATCAGTAAGGCAATTGCTAAGGCTCTAGGAGAATTTTTCAATGTTTCACCAGTACTGTTCTTTGATACTGGCGATCGTCGTTAGAATGTGCACAAGTTTCGATAGATATGTGGGATAAGACTGATAATTTAGTAATTGAGGTTAGATATTATGGTTGCAGCACAAGAGCATTTGCCCCGACTTACCCCCCAGGAATACTTTGCTTGGGAGGAACAGCAGGAAATTAAGCATGAATACTTTGATGGCGAAGTCTTTGCTATGAGTGGTGGGACAGTCAATCACGGACGGATCGGCGGTAGGATCTTTGCTCTAATTGACGATCGCCTCAGTGAATCGGATCGGTGCATTGCGCTTAACTCAGATGTGAAAATTAAGATTCAAGCATCAGAAAAGTATGTTTACCCCGATGCAAGTGCGACCTGTGACGAGCGAGATCGACAAACAACTCAATTTATCAGCCATCCATCTCTAATCGTCGAAGTACTCTCCCCCAGCACCGAGGCTTACGACCGAGGCAAGAAATTCAAACTCTATCAGCGATCGCCCAGCTTAGTTGAATACGTCCTAGTCAGTGCTGAAGAAATCGAAATTGAAGTATTCCGCAAGAACGAACGTGACAAGTGGGAAGTGACTAATTACGTTGCTGGGGATACGGTCGAACTAGAAAGTATCGGACTCACTTTTGCGATCGAACGAGTCTATCGTGGCATCGAGTTTTGAGCTTGCCAAATTTATCCAAAATAGGTCAAATCTATGCACGTTGGAAAAATATGTATAGAAAATTAGTCTTTTCTATACATATCAGATGCAATATGGTTGTAATATTTTGCTTTGTGACGATAGACGAGAAGTTTTTCTGTTAAAAACTTGGAAAATAGCTTAAAATTGGGATAGACACTAGCATTCCATTGTTCACGCGATGAAAACCCTAACCAAGACTGAATCTATCCGCCAACGGATTCTTGCTGGCGGGGAAAGATTTTGGAACCATCAAGATTTAGCCGACTATCCCTCAGCCACCATTGCTAAAACCTTCACCCAATTGGTTAAAGAAGGTATCCTCCAACGCATCAGCAAGGGACATTACTACCACCCTCGCCACACTCGATTCGGTAACAGCCAACCAGTTAGATCTGAATTACCCTACCAACTCACTCAAACCCGCGTCTATCCAGCCGGAGTAAACGCTGCTAATTTACTGGGATTTACAACTCAAAATGCGATCGATGGGACTTTCGCCACTACTGCGAGTAGTTTACCGACAGCTTGGTTGGGACAAAGAGCCAAACTCTATACCCGTCGTCCGAGTACCTGGGAGAATTTATCGGCTACCGAAGCAGCCTTACTGGACTTCTTACGATCGCGGGGAGAATGGAGCGACTTATCGCCATCAGAGACAATCGAGCAACTACTGAATCACTTTCGAGTCCCTGGACGATTCGAGCGGTTAGTCACAATCGCTCATGCCGAACCGCCGAGAGTTCGAGCGATGCTGGGGGCAATCGGACAGGAATTGAAATATGCAAAGGACTTATTACAGCAGTTGAGAACGGGATTGAATCCCTACTCGCGGTTTGAATTTGGGAAATTGAGTAGTCTCTGGTACGCCCAGGAGTGGCAAGCTAAATGAGACTTCATCAACATCCAGAATTTCGCGATGCAATCGTGGCTGCTAGTAATTACTTTGCGCCGAAGGGCATTTCCACCCAGTTAATCGAGAAGGATTACTATGTGACTGAAGCTCTGCGGACGATTGCGGGTAGATGGCAAGGGGAAGTTATTTTCAAAGGGGGAACCAGTTTATCGAAAGGTTGGCAACTAATCGATCGATTTTCGGAAGATATCGATCTGTTCCTGAATAAACAAGCCTTTGTACCACCGTTGGGAGCCAATCGCGTAGACCGAGAATTGACTGAAATTGAAGCTGCTGTTGCTTTATATCCAGGACTAACTCTAGTGGATAAATTGGGAAATCGCAAGCGGGGCGCGAGTCGAAATAGCTATTTTGATTACCTGTCGATGTTTCAAGGAGCCGAAAGTATCTCACTGATTGCTCCACAAATTTTACTGGAAATGGGCACCCGCAGCGGTGACTATCCGATTCAGAAGATCGAACTCAGTTCCTATCTAGTGGACTTCTTGCGGGCGATAGGCGAGAATTTGGGTACTGAGGAAGAAACTAGTTTTCCGATGCTCCTACTGGATTTTCGGCGCACTGCGATTGAAAAGTTGTTTGCCATCCACAGTCGAGTCGAGCAGTACATCGAGCGGGGAGAACGTTTGGGCAAGTATACTCGCCATTATTACGACCTCTACTGTTTATTTCAGCAGCCAGAAGTCCGTGCCTTGCTAGAAAGTGGTGAGTATGGGGAACTCAAGTTAGATTGCGACAGGATTAGTCGGGCTAGTTTTGGCGATAGCTATACGCCGCCGCCAGAACTGAGTTTTCGGGATAGTTTTGCTCTATTCCCTGATTCAGAGTTGCAGTCTTATTTGAGTCAGGAATATACTCTGCAATGTCGGCCCTTATGTTATGGGGACTTTCCAACTTGGGAGGAAATAGCTGGTTGTTTTGAATCCTGTCGCGATTGGCTGTAATGAGGAGTAGTTATGGTTGAGATCGTCATTCACAAGATAGTTCCTGTCTCCGTTCCTGTCGTTACTTCGGATAATCTCTGGGCGGAGTTTGGGCAATTGAAGATTGCTGATAGTACCAGGAAGCAGTATGTTAAGGCGATCGAGAATTTCTGTCAGTTTGCTTATAGTGGCTCTGCGAATCCAGAGACGATCTCGGAATTTCTAGATCTCGATCGATATGCTGCAATAGAGATGGTATTAAGGTATCGTCGTCATTCGATCGATAAAAAACTGGCACCCAGCACGATTAATGTCCGGCTGGCGGCGATTAAGAGTTTGGTGGACATGGCGCGGAAGCTGGGTAAAACCACGATCGATCTGGGTGATATCGAGAGCATTCCCGCTGAAACCTATCGCGATACTAGGGGGATTTCGGTCGAACAGTTTAAATCGATGTTGGAGGCAATCGATCCGAGTACGCCCATTGGGGTAAGAGATTATGCGATTATGCTGTTATTCTGGGGGAATGCGCTCCGGCGGGGGGAAATTGCTAGTACGAATATTGAGGATTTTTTGCCCCAGCAGCAGAAGTTGACGGTTTTAGGTAAGGGGAAACGAGCGAAGGTGGCGATCGATCTTAGCGATAGCGTAAGTTATGCTTTGGAGGAGTGGCTGAATTTTCATCCCTGTAATGTAGCAGGACAGCCATTGATTACTTCTTTGAGCCACAATTGTTATGGGGCAAGGATTGCTGGGGATAGTATCTATCGGATCGTGCAGGGGTATGCTGAGGCTGCGGGGATCGAGCGGCGAGTTTCTCCTCACCGTTTGCGGCATAGTTCGATTACAGCGTTTTTGGATGCTAGTGGGGGTAATTTGCGGGCGGCGCAGGCGTTGAGTCGGCATAGCAATCAGAATACGTTGACTCTGTACGATGATAATCGACGACAGGAACAAAAGGGTGCTTCTGGGATGTTGGAGGATTTGTTGACGGGGAATGTTAAGAAAACGAGCGACTAATAATTTATTTGCTGGATTTATTAGTGGATATGCTGAGTTTTTAAGTAGTTACAATCGACCGTAAACCTTTTTAGCGGTTAAGTCTCTGCCACAGTAAGGACACTATCTTTGTGTCGATCGCGAAGCGCGCCGAGGCGGTCGAACAATTACCGAAAAGCTCTGCTAGACCAAGGATATTCCAGCCGAATCGACGTGGGTGATTTGGTCGAGACGATCCGGTGCAAATGCACAGTCGGTATAACCCTTGTTTGTCACTCTAGAAGATCTAAAATGGAAAGAGAGGGCATAAAGGAGACAGGGCATATGACACAGCCAAGAGCCTCACAACCGACGATTGGTTTCATCGACCAATATTGCAGTCAGTATCAAAGTATCTTTCCAG
>NZ_JANNDR010000163.1:0-4331 GCF_031378165.1 Chamaesiphon sp. OTE_75_metabat_556 | reverse complement strand
ACTGTGGCATTATCGCTGGTGAAAATCAATGTGGATTCGGGATAGTGGCGTTCGAGGATCTCGGCTAAAATCCGCAGTTTCCCATTCGTTGACAGGGTAATTTCCTTGGCTTCACGATGTGCCAACATTGCCCGTCTGCCTTCAGTCGATCGACAACTAGCGCGGATGAATTTTTGCCAACCATCGATACTCCCAAATGAGATTTTTTGGCTGCGTAAGAAGATATCTCGCTCCTCAATTAATTTGTGATAACGACTGAGTTCTTCATCGCTTAATTTCACTTCGATCTGTTCGACTCGGTAGGGAGCCAACGCCGAACCCGCTAGATCGGCAGGGGTTTGGCGATAGACTTCTTTGCCTAATAATAGATCTAAATCTTGATGTTTGCCGTCGCTACGTTCGGGGGTAGCACTCAATCCTAATCGATAAGGCGCGATCGAATATTCGGCCACGACGCGATAAAAATCTGTCGGTAAATGATGGCATTCATCGCAGATTAATAATCCATATAAATCGCCTAAAGATTCGATTTGGATCGCGGCACTATCATAAGTCGAAATCAAAATCGGCGATCGATCGCGCGAACCGCCGCCAAGTAATCCAATTTCTGTCCCTGGAAACGCCGTCAATAACTGTGCGTACCACTGATGCATCAAATCGATCGTCGGTACCAAAATCAACGTGCTGCGGGGGGTAGCAGCCATTGCAAGCTGCGCGACGAGGGTTTTACCCGCACCAGTCGGTAAGACAATTACACCCTGCCTGCCTGCCCGTTTCCAGGCTTGGAGTGCGGCGGCTTGATGGGGGTAGGGTTCGAGCTGGAGTTGGGAATCTAGTTCGAGTGCCGCAAAGGCTTTGGCTTTGTCGATGAAGTCCGTCTGTTCGTGTTGGAGGACTTCGACGATGTGACGATAGTGATTACCGGGAATCCGAAATTTCTCCACCCGATCGTCCCAGGTGGCATACTCCATCCAGCCTCTACCGCGTGGTGGTGGATGCAAGAGCAAGGTGCCGCGATCGTAAGTGAGGGTTGGCACTCTGGCCATATCTGGATCGAATTTAGAGACACTTTATCCTAACGCAACCCTGGCAGATCGACAGATGCTCCAGCAAGCAGGTTAATCCAGATCGCTCGAATCGCTCCAATATCTATTTACACCAGCTCAGTAATGAGATATTATCTCAATAAGATGTTCCTTAATTAAAAAGTATATTGGCGATCGATGAATAAGCAATTAAAATTCGGTATTGGCATTGCCTCAATCATTTTAGCTGGCGTAGTGGCTGTGAACATTCGACAAATCGTCGGGCCGATTGCTAGCGCGTTAAAGTTATCACCAGCAAATGCGCAAGCCCAGACGATCAAGATTGTCTTTCCCACTCGATCTGGATCGACAGATTTGCAAACCAAAGCCAAAGCTGTTACAGAGTTTCTTAGTAAAGAATTGCAACAACCTGTAGAAGCAGTATTTGGTGATGACACGGCTGCGGTAGAAGCCTTACGTGCCAATCGCGCGGATGTCGCCTTCTTGAGTAGTCGTTCTGCGCTCAAAGCCAAAGAATTAGCAAATGCGAGTTTATACTTAGCCGAAGTTAGGTCGAATTATTCTGGCGGACATACCTATAAGTCAGTTTTCGTAGTTCCCAAAAATAGCTCGCTCAAATCTGGGCAGAGTAAAGATACATTGACTCAACTCAAAGGCAAGAAAATCTCCTTTACATCACCTACTTCGGGATCGGGCTTTATTTTCCCTGTGGCTGAGTTGGTGCAACAGAAATTAGTATCCGATCGCGATCGCTTGAATGGTTTCTTTGGGCAAGTAACCTATGGTGGCAGCTATGATAAAGCTCTCCAGGCAGTATTGAAAGGTCAAGCTGATGTTGCGGTAGTATCAGAATATGCTTTGGGATCTCCCTATATTACGGCTGCTGAAGCTAGTAATTTGCGCGTACTATATAGTATTGCTGGCGTACCTGCCCACGGGATCTCGATCGATGATGATGTCTCTGTTGGCGATCGTAATAAGTTGATTGCGGCAATGCTGAAATTAAATCAACCTGCTAATAATCAATTACTAACCGCCCTTTATAACTCTACCAAATTGGTGAAAGTCAATGGCGATGCACACTTGCAGCCGACAAAAGTTGCACTGCAACAAGCTGGGATGAAACCTTGAAATCGTCATTGGTGAGTCGTTTTAGCTGGTAGAATAGGTAGTAATCTCCACTCGGGCTGACAATCCGATCGGCTACCAGCAAAATTAGGTTTGCTAGTTCTTTGAGTGCGGTAAAAATCAAGTGAGTGAAATCAGTAGCCAGATCGAGAGCGATCGACAGCAAATATCGCCCGATCTTTCCCCAGCCATAGTTTGTCAGGCGGTAGTCAGTCAGGCCAAAATTGGTAATCGACCGATTTTAGATGGGATCGACTGTAAGATTAAACGTGGTGAATTTGTCGCCATTCTGGGATTGAATGGTGCCGGTAAATCTAGCTTGCTCAGAGCGATCGCGGGATTATTGCCACTTAAATCGGGGCAGATTGCCGTTAATGATCTCCCGATGACCCTGAGTACTCGGAAACAGGCACGCCAACCGCTGGCGATGTTATTTCAGGGTGGGGGCTTAATTCCGCAATTGTCTGCTCTCGATAACGTACTGTGCGGTAAATTAGGTGCCTTTTCGGGATGGCAAACATTGACGGGATTTCCAGCCCAAGAACGGCGGACAGCAATAGAATTACTCGATCGATTGGGGATGAGTGACTTTGTGGATATATCTACTCGACAATTGAGTGGGGGACAACAACAACGAGTGGCAATTGCGAGAGCTTTGATGCGATCTCCGCAAATTTTATTGGCCGATGAACCAGTCACAGGCTTGGATATTATTGCCATTCAACAAGTGATGAAAACTCTCGCTCATCTACATCGCGACGGCATGACAATTGTAACTGTTTTGCACGATTTAGCCTTGGCGAGTACTTATGCCCAGACTGCGATTGTTGTCGATCGAGGTCGAGTAGTCTATCATGGGAGCAGTCAAAATCTCAACCCAAAATTCGAGCAATTAATTGAAAGCTAAGTACTGGAGTGAAACCATCGGGCGTTCGATCGTCAAAATCTTGATTTTCTTCGCAGTTATTATTGCTTATAGTTGGGCATGGAATGGTTTACAAGTCGATCTGCAAGCTTTAAAAGATAGTGGTGCTAACATCATTGATTTTATTTCGCGGTTATTTCCGCCCGATCTATCGATTCTTGATGTCGCGTGGGCGAGATTATTAGAGACGATTCAGATGTCATTGTGGGGAACGACAATCGGGGCGATTATTTCGCTGCCGATTGCGATCTTATCTGCAAATAATTTAGTGCCGTGGTGGGTGCGCTGGTGTGCCAATTTTGTCCAAAATGCCGTTCGATCGATCCCGTCGATTATCCTGGGCTTAATATTTGTCGCCGCTACTGGATTGGGCGCGCCAGCAGGCACGCTGGCATTGGGCATTTATACGATTGGTTATCTGGGTAAATTCTACCAAACGGCGATCGAGTCTGTCGATCGTTATTCCCTAGAGGCACTGCAAGTCAGTGGTGCTTCCTGGTTTCAAATCGCCCAATATGGAGTGATGCCACAGGTTTTGCCGCTGTTGTGGGGTTATACATTATATATGTTTGAATATAATATTCGGGCTGCTTCAGTGTTGGGAGTGGTGGGGGCTGGGGGAATTGGATTTGAATTAGTCAATTATATTCGTGGATTTGAATATAATAAAGCCACAACAATGATGTTAGTTTTGCTCGTTGTTGTAACTTGCATTGATATTGCCAGCAGTCAATTGCGCTATCACTTAGAACAAAAATAAATATAGCAATTAATAGTTAGCGATCGTTAATTTGCATAAGTCATTTTTGCCGCAATTTCACCGAGCCAACTATTTTGACCGACAGCGATCGCAATGGCAATCCCTGCCGCACCATTAGCTAGAAAGCCTTTTTCGGTAAATTTGTAATTGATGTGATTGGCGATCGACCACACCAATACGGCAAATCCCGATACCAGCAACAGTGTGATTATAAATGTTAATGAGAGAACTTGACTATCAGCTTGACTGGCATCAGCAACCCAGATTTTTGACCAATGAGAGGCAATTGTCCAGATGAAGACTCTACTCACACAGCACATATAGCCACCGATAAAATAAGCGATAATGCCAGGTATATATTCCATGTGCTGTAACTAATTATTAGTGATGTTCGGTCGATAAATTTACCTACTAATCAGTATTCCCCGTTTATCCGTGACTATCGCCATCGATCGCGTTCGAGATCGTAGAT
>NZ_JANNDR010000157.1:0-2044 GCF_031378165.1 Chamaesiphon sp. OTE_75_metabat_556 | reverse complement strand
CAAAGAGATTCGATCGACTATCCCATCTTCTTGAATTAGGGTAATTATTAATAAATGCGGTGTCTTCACAGACACCGCGTTTGTTTTATCCAAAATTATAGGTTGGTACATTTTCCGAAGCAAAGAATTGAACTCGGAGTTAGTTAATTTCCACTCGCTTTAACATTGCTGCTCGTGCTCGATCGGCTAAACTGTCATCCAGCGGTACTTGAGAATAAAACCTTAAATGACTGGTTGTCAACCTCCCATTTCTGGATATCTGCATATAGCTGTGTTTTCTGAAAGTAAACTTCCTCATAGGCAACCCTCAAAAAGCGTTCGAGACTATCTGAACCAACATCACTTGGTTTCATCGTCCCGATCGCTTTGCGTAAGCCCAGGGACATAATTTCAACCAGATCGTGCCCACAGCAGACTTGCCAACAATCGTGACTACCGCTCTTTTTTGTTGTTAGTTGCTGTTGAATATCTCTACTATCTAATGACAAATTTTGAGATTTATTCTTGACTTCTTGGATTAATTTCAGTTCGTCAATTTGCAAATTTTGTTCGTCTACAAATTTACTAAATTTGAGGTCGCTAAAAGTAAAACTTAACCCATCGCATTGAGAAATCCATCGTAAATAACCGATCGATATTCCAGCTTCAACTAAAGTATCTCTCACGCTCATAAATTTAGAGATTTTTTCAGTCGAACCAAGCTCCGCAAGTACCTTGTCAAGAGCCGGAGAATTAATGAGCATTGTTTCCAGATCGTGAGTATCTGTCCGCAGTAGATTAGGACTATGATGTGCTGAAGTTTCTAATCGATCGAAATCTGCATCGACAATTCCTAAAACGCCCAGAAAATTCGATTTCTCTAAAATACCCAGAACCGCAATTACTCTCTCTTTGTTAGATGGGTTCCCAGAGATGACAACTATTTGACAAATTATCTTATCTACAAAGCGTTCGTAAAAAACCTTATCTGAACTACCTTCTACTAACAAAAAGACACCTGTGAATGTGCTACGTCGCATCCTAATTTGATTAGCATCTGCATCTCCCGTTCGTAGATCTCTCACTTTTTCATTCCTTGCAGCTCAACTGTCAAGTCCCACCGATCTTGGATGATATCTGGTGAGTGAGTAGCCATCAAAATATCTAAATCTGCAAGTTTGACAATCTCCTGCAAATCTTTTAAAAACTGAACTTGCCAGCCGACATGTAAAGATAGTTCTGGTTCATCAATTAAGACAAGCGATTTAGGTTCAACTTTAAATAATAGTTGGTAGAGCAGAACTAACTCGTGCTGTTCGCCAGACGACAAATCTGTTGGTAAAAGAGTATCTGAATCAGAGATAGAGAAATCAGAAAGAGTTCTAAATACAAATCCTTTTCTCTTGTTGAAACTTATTTCTTTATAAGTGAATTTGCTGTTGATTATTTCCTTCAGTAAATCAATTTTATTTGCTATATCATTGAAAACACTCAATTTCTTCTCTACATCCTCAACATATACAGATAAAATATTTTTAGTACTTTCATCCATTGCTGGTGGCTGGACAGGAAAATCTGAGTTTTCAGTCCTATCTAATAAACCAATCGATATTAGACGAGAGCGGGTTATTTCGAGCTGCTCTAAACGTTCTCTAAGTTGTCGATCTGTTGAATTTGGTGAGGATTGTCGCTGGACTAATCTAGTTGGAAATGTCCGATCTAAAGATTGAGAAATTATGCCATATTCGCCAAATTTATCTCGCATTATCTGTGCAAGTTCTTCAGAATAAGCAGAAACAGTTGGAATCATTGATGCTGTTTCCAATTTGGAATTATATACAGATGAAAGATTTAGCAATCTTTGTGATTCGACAAGACGAACATGAATGTTAAGCCTGATATTCTTTAACCATTCTGGCTCATTTTGTGATTTTAATCTTGAGAATTTCGAGGATTTTGAAGACTTTGAAAATGAGTTGCCTCCAATGATAATGTCACCCCTTATATTGTGAACAGAAATGTTGTTGTTCCCGCTAGTTATTAGCACATCTTCATCTGGCGCGTA
>NZ_JANNDR010000148.1:0-5755 GCF_031378165.1 Chamaesiphon sp. OTE_75_metabat_556 | reverse complement strand
CATTAATTACGCTCGATCAACTTAATAATTGGTTTGTCAGATTGGCTCGAATTACCTTGCCAACATGGAAGATTTTACGTTTAGGCAAAAATCGATGCTCAGACAGCCTTTCATAGTAACTTCTCAACTTCAAAGCTGTAGACTAGTAAATTTCTAGCATTGTAATAAATTTGAAAAAATAACCCCTCTGGCCATTCCTATCAGCAGGGGATTTTATTGTTTGAGGGTACGATAAGGTCGATTTTTTGGGGCTAAAAATAATTATCTTACTAGATATAATTATTTTTATTACAAATTGAGGTTAAGCTGGATAACGCAAGTTTGCAAAATGACAAGGACGATATAATGATACTACTCATTATATCGTGATTTGCGAAATCCATATGCCTGAGACTTAATATGGTGTGGCACTTCATTCATATTTATTGTTTATTATGCAAAACTGGCAAAATCTCAAACATCACTCCTGCTTTTACTTTACTACCCAAAAGCCCACTCTTAGAATGGCACTTATATTACTATCAATTACAATACCCTTGCTTGTAAGTAATACTAGTTGGGCACAAATTACAGAACGTACAAATATGTTGAGCCAAAGTCAACAGCTACAAAATAAAAGTGATTCAAATGTTCAAAGCGATTTAGATAATCTTAATACGGCTTTAAGTAAATATAATTTCCAAAATTCTACCCTTGACGATAAGGCCAAAGCAATTGATGTTTTTCGACAGCATCTAAAAAATTCAGACAAATGGGTGCGTATAGCTGCTGCAAATGCTTTAAGTTCTATCGGGACAGGTGCTGATGAAGCTTTGGAGGATTTGACAAATCTGCTCAAAACGGAGAAAGATAAGGATGTCTCGATCGGTGTTATTGAGGCCATTCAATCTATTAACGCCAAATCTGCAATCTCGGAATTAACTAATATATTCATAGATGAGCAGCGAGATTTATCTGTGCGGTTGAAGGCACTGGAAGCATTGCGGACTACTACTTTGGATATAGAACAAACTAGAAAATTAATTCCGTTGCTACATAAGTCATTAAAAGAGCAAAGTGTAGATAAAATAAACCTTCGTATAAATGCTGCTGTTGCTTTATCATATATACTTGCTAATCTGTACAAATATAAAGATGAAGGTGTAAAGATTTCAAAAGACTCATTACCGATTTTAACAGACTCACTGAAAGATCCTGCTTGGCGAGTACGCCGACATGCTGTTGCTGCACTGGGAAATATAGGTGTTGTTGCAAAATCTGCCATCCCCCAAATTATCGTAGCTTATTATAAAGACGGTAACTACACCATGCGTCAGCAAGCTGTTACAGCTTTAAGCAATATCGGTGATGTAAGTAATGCGAAAAATAATTTGCTCATTTTAACTGTGTTGAATGATGCATTGGAATATAAAAGCCAAATTGTGCGTGATAGTGGTGCTGATGCTATGAGAGTTATTGCTGCTAGATTTGCAGAAATAGCAAAAAGAAATGAACTAAACACGGAAGATTTGGATAAGTCTGTACGCGAGTTCGAGAAGGGTTTAAAAACTCTAAAAAAGCTACCACCAGAAGAAAATAATTCTTTAAATGCAGATATACATAATATAGAATCTAGTCTGAGTGAGTTGAAAAATCATCAATTATACAATCAGATTAGCAAAAATCCCACATTATTGGGTATTGTTGCTTACCTGCTTTTACTTTTTGGAATTTTTTTGATACGTCCTTTATGGCTACTGAAAATTGATAAATCCCTAAAATCCCTTGGCAGCTTCAAATTACCTATTATTGATAAAGAGATATCTCTGAGCTGGTTGCTGCTGATGCTGAAATATCATCCTAGAGTGCTAGATGCTTGGGTAGAAGCACACATCAAATCAGCCCAAGATGCATTTCAGCAAAAGGAGACTGTCCGCAACCGAAATGTTTATATCCCCATCCCTGTGATAAATAATGACAAGACAGTTGCTCAACTCACAGGTAAAGATTTACATTCAACTTTTAAAAGACAACGTGCTTGTCTACTCATTCAAGGTGAAGGTGGGGTAGGTAAAACAAGCCTTTCATGTCAAATTGCCAAGTGGGCAATGTCAGATGATGAGACAGAACGTCTATGCAAACACCGGATGTTGCCAGTGTTTATTGAGGAAGAATTGGGAATTCCAAATGAGATTGAAATCCAGTCGGTGTCGGGGAAAAAATCATCTTCCAACCATCCTTTGATAGACGCAATTCAGGGGCAATTGCAAAACTTAACGGATGAAATAGACTTCATTTCTGACGAACTACTAGAACGGCTGTTGAGAGAACGGCGGATTCTGGTTATCATAGACCATATTTCAGAAATGAACGAAGCGACACGTAAGGCAATTCGCCCAGACTCTCCCGATTTCTATGTTAATGCTTTAGTTGTCACTTCACGTTCTGAAGAAAAGCTTGGTCATGTCACTAAAACTACCCTCAAGCCTTTACTTATTCAAGGCAACCGCCTATCGTCTTTCATGGAAGCCTATTTAACCCAAGCGAACAGACGCGACTTGTTCACCGATCCTGAATTTTTCCAAGCCTGTAGCCACCTGTCTCAAATGGTAGGAGGACGAAAAGTTACTGCATTGCTAGCAAAACTCTATGCTGACCAGTTGATTACTACTAAAGTTGAGGAGATCCAGCAATCGCCATTAGCGATCCTAGGCAGCATCCCCGAATTAATGCTGTGGTATCTTAATGAACTCAATCGCAATGTGGCTGAAGGTAATAAATTAAGCAATCGGATTGTGCAACAAGATGCTAAAGCGATCGCTTGGGCATGTCTAAAACAAACTTTTCGACCAACAACAGCTAACAGAAATACGGTCTTAGCTGTCCTCAGCGGAAACGATCCAGAAAGTCGGCTCAAATATCTTGAAGAACGTCTGAACCTCATTCACACGATTGGTGCGGGACAAGATAAAATCCGCTTCGCCCTCGATCCCCTAGCTGAATATCTTGCTGCTATGCAGGTGTTGGAGCTTTGCCAACTAAATCAGTCCTTCTGGAACGAGTTTTGGCATCAAATTACCACAGTACCCGATGAGATCCAGTCAATTAAAGGTTTCTTGCTGGCGTTGCAAGACTGTAACCAAGTTTTAGGTCAAGAAGCAAATTTACCTAAAGCGATCGCTCCGGGATTGAGTCAATTGCTCGATACTTGAAACTTCGTGAGTGAAAAATCGGAATATCACACCCATGAAAGCCCATAATTCTTATTGGTGAAGGAATACGGACTTTTTATTAGAGTGGCGATGGGGGAACTAACGTTGTTGGTACCTGATTGCTTTGCCGAATGTGGTTACTACGATCGATCGAACATTGCCATAGCATCAATGTTGAGACTCGTCACTTAAGTCATCTTCCTCGCTAGTCAACCAGTGACCGAATTCCTCGACAAATTTATCCCGTAAGATCGCATCGCGAATTCTTTGGGTAAACCGAATTAGCTCGGTAATATTGTGCAGGGATAATAGGGTAAATCCCGTAATCTCGCCACAGCGAACGAGATGGCACAAATAAGCACGACTAAAATTCTGACAGGTATAGCACGGACAAGTATCGTCTAAGGGGGTAAAATCACGCTTGAACGGGGCATTCTTCAGATTCCAGCGTTCACCCCGCACGAAGGCTGCACCGTGCCTAGCGACGCGGGTAGGGATGACACAATCGAATAAATCAATACCGGAAGCGATCGCGATCGCCATTTCTTTATATGTACCTACTCCCATCAAGTATCGCGGTTTATGTTCGGGTAATAAGGGCGCGGTGGCGCGGACAATTTTGTGGATAAAATGCGACGGTTCGCCGACGCTCACGCCGCCAATGGCATAACCAGGCAGATCGAATTCTTGGAGAGCCTTGGCTGTCTCTGCTCGTAAATCGAGATGAACGCCACCTTGGACGATCGGAAATAGAGCTTGATCGTCAGGGCGTTGGTGAGCTTTGATGCAGCGTTCTAGCCAGCGATAGGTACGTTCGGTGGCGGCAACGACTTCCTCGCGTGTAGCGGGATAGGGAGGACATTCATCAAATGCCATAATCACATCCGCACCGAGGGCATTTTGAATCTCGATCGATTTTTCGGGCGAAATAAAGATCGTGCGTCCATCAAGGGGAGATTTGAAAGTAACCCCTTCTTCGGTAATCTTGCGAGTTTTGCTGAGACTGAATACCTGAAAGCCACCGGAATCGGTCAACATCGGCCCTTTCCAGTTCATGAATTTGTGTAAGCCACCAGCTTCGCGAATGATATCTTCGCCGGGGCGCAGATGTAGATGGTAGGTATTCGCCAAGACCATTTGCGCGCGGGCATCTTCGAGGTGGGCGGGGGTCAGCGTTTTGACGGTAGCGGTCGTGCCTACCGGCATAAATCTAGGTGTTTCGACGATGCCATGTGGCGTATGAAAAACGCCCGCACGGGCGTGAGTATGACTACATTTACCCAAGCAGTCAAAAGTGAAATTGGAGTGATTCAAGGTTTTATGCAGAACAAACAGATCGCAGATGAAAATTGCTGGATTTTGAAGATCGCAGCGATGTTGAAATTCTTAAGATGAATTATCGATCAGCTAGCATAGCGCAACTAGTTGGCCACGGCCCAGCCCAAAAGATTCACCACTAGCCCTAATGATTAACTCGCTGGATCGTCGCCAGCCCAACCCATCGGTGATGCCTCGGCGTCATCTTTGACCCTCCGAATGGGCAAATTTGCGATTAAAGCCGTCACCCTCTGATTACTTTCGAGGGAAAAATCTAGTCCCTGAGCATCAATTTCGACATAGCGGGAGACGACTTCGAGAATTTCTTGCCGCATCATCTCGACCATTTGGGGGCTAAGATCCGTTCGATCGTGTGCAATAACTAATTGTAACCGCCGCTTCACATGTTCCCGACTCGGCTCACTCACACGGGGGAATAACATTTCCAGAAATTCATTAATCATAGTCATAGGTAATGCGGTCGATAGCGGGAATTAGCACCTAAATGATGGAATTGTTGATGGGCAAAGTCCGGTGACAATTAATTACTGACAAACTTCCCGACCCAACTCTTGGTTAGCTAGAGATCGTCGATGCCGTTCGATCGGTTTAGGCGGGGCTGTGCCGAACTGTGGGAGATACTACTTAACTACCCACACTATAGCAAGATGCGGTTTCCAAATTCAACAGCAAATTGCAGTTGGCACGATCGAATTCGATCGTGCTAACAATTTTAAATAAATCGGTAAGGAATACTCAGAGTTCGAGCTGAGAAAAATCGACTTAGCTAAATTTATACGCATACTTTTACCCGATTACTTAGTAAAAATCTTACGAAACCGTGCGAATAAATTATCGCGATCGACTGACAAATCGAGATAAGGTGTTTTTTCGCCAATCAGTCGATGGGCAATATTATCAAAAGCTTGGGCGGCACGGGAGGTAGAATTAGCTTCTAATACTAATGGTTCGCCTCGGTTAGTTGATGTAATTACTCGTTCGTCTTCGGGGACGACACCGATTAACTGGACGGCGAGGATTTCACTGACGTCTTCGACAGACATCATCTCACTGGCTTCAACCATTGCTGGACGCAAGCGATTGACGATCAACCGCGCGGGGCTGATATTACTAGCTTCGAGCAAACCGATCACGCGATCGGCATCGCGGACGGCAGAAATTTCGGGAGTAGTGACAATTAGAGCTTCTTGTGCTGCCGCGATCGCATTTTTGAAGCCCATTTCGAT
>NZ_JANNDR010000135.1:0-11538 GCF_031378165.1 Chamaesiphon sp. OTE_75_metabat_556 | reverse complement strand
CGAGGCGTTCTTGGGTGGGGCGATGGGTATCGCTGGTGAGGGTTTCATCTTGGAGGGAGAGATTTTCCATCTCCAGTTGCATTACCCGCCGATCGATCGATTCGAGTTCAGTAGGTTTGGAGGTGATCTCCATCTTCAGTTTGGCGGCGGCTTCATCGACAAGATCGATCGCTTTATCTGGCAAAAATCGATCGGCAATATAACGACTGGAGAGATTGGCAGCCGCTACCAGGGCGGAATCGCTAATCTTGACACCGTGATGGACTTCATAACGTTCTTTCAAGCCCCGCAGGATCGAGACTGTATCTTCGACGCTGGGTTCGTTAACTTGGACGGGCTGAAACCGCCGCTCCAAAGCCGGATCTTTTTCGATATATTTGCGATATTCATCGATCGTGGTGGCACCGATACAGCGCAATTCGCCCCGTGCCAGCATCGGTTTGAGCAGATTGCTAGCGTCCATCGCGCCTTGGTTACCACCCGCACCGACGACGGTGTGTAATTCGTCGATAAATAGGACGATTTGCCCCGCCGATTCGGTGACTTCTTTGAGAACCGATCGCAAGCGTTCTTCAAATTCACCGCGCAGTTTAGCCCCAGCAATCAAGCTACCCATATCGAGGGAAATCAAGGTACGGTCTTTAAGTGATTCGGGGACGTCGCCATTGACGATGCGTTGCGCTAATCCTTCGGCGATCGCGGTTTTCCCGACGCCAGGTTCGCCAATCAAGACAGGATTATTTTTCTGGCGGCGCGATAGCACCTGGACGACACGCTTGATCTCTTCATCCCGTCCGATCACTGGATCCATTTTGCCAGCTCTGGCAGCTTCGGTGAGATCTTTCCCATATTTCGGTAAAGCCGCACTACTTATTTCCGCAGTAGGGTTGCTGGCTTTAGGAACGGCAGCGCGCACTTGCTCGATCGCGGATTCCAATTGTGGCCGATCGAAATTAAATCCTTTTAATAGTCTCCGCCCAATTCGATCGTCCTCACTCAAGGCCAAAATCAGATGATCGACACCAATAATCCGGTCTTGCCGACTTTCCCGTGCGGCTTCAGCCCGATCGAGCAATACATCCAAGCCTCGGCCTAAATACAAGTCTACAACTCGATCCAATCGTGGCTGCCGCGTCGTAAATTCCTGGAGTTGCCGCGTCAATTTTTCTACATCCACCCCGACCCGGGTCAGAATTTTGGGAGCGGCATCCTGCTGCTCTAACAACGCGATCGCCACATGCTCGACTTCTAGCTGCTGGTTGAAAGATCTCCTGGCTACATCCTGTGACTTGATGATTGCATCCCAGGCTTGGTCGGTAAATTTGGTAGGGTCTGTAGGCTGCATGTCTAGGGGCTGGCGATTAGTCTGATCGTGTGTGTTCAGTATATCAAGGAAGTCCAGTTCAGTGGCAATTGAGTTGAGATCGCGATCGATTAGCGACCGGATACATTCAGAAATCGGCTCTCCAGTAAACTTTTAAAGCTGAAAATCAGGGGATCGCTGGTGAGATGATGGCAACCTATACTAATATATTCACAGATCGAGCCGCTGCCTTCAATCATCTCGATGCTGCCAGAGAAACGTAGCCTGTCGGCCTAGCCAAACTGACAATATGACTTAGATCTCGATCGCACATATCTAAATTGTATCGCTGTACCGCAAAGGTTCCAAAGACATGACATATCTATTAGCTGGCGATCTGGGCGGTACCAAAACACTCCTGAGACTGGTGACGGCCACAGATCCAGATCGCGCCCAATTCGAGCGATCGTATCACAGCTCTTCCTATCCGAATATCATCGCGATCGTCCGCGAATTTGTAGCCGCAGCGCAAGCCCAGCTCGGTAAAATCGAGATTGCCAGTGCCTGTCTGGGCATCGCTGGAGCCGTAATCGATCGCGCGTCCTATTTGCCCAACCTCGACTGGCACATCAATGCTGACGAGCTAGAGCGCGAGTTACATATCCCTAAGTTGAAATTAATCAACGACTTTACGGCGATCGGTTATGGCATCCCCCAACTGCGTTCCGCCGATCTCCATCCGCTCCAAGTTGGAATATCGATTCCCCAGGCACCGATCGCGATTATTGGTGCTGGTACCGGGCTAGGACAAGGTTTGCTGATTCATAACGGTCGGGAGTATCAAGTCATGCCCACCGAGGGCGGACATGTCGATTTTGCCGCTCGATCGCGTCCAGAGTTTGAGTTATTTGAATATTTACGCCAAAGCAAACAACTCGATCGGATCTCCGTCGAGCGGGTGCTCTCTGGTGCGGGGATTGTGTCGATTTACCAATATCTGCGTGATACTGGAAACTTCTCCGAAACAGATGACGTCGCTAATGTAGTGAGATTGTGGGAATCATCAACAGCCACCGCTGTCGATCCCACCACCACAATTTCCGCGATGGCGATCGCCAACACCGATCCGCTCTCGCAAGCCACGATGACGATGTTTGTCTCGATCTATGGTGCGGAAGCTGGAAACCTCGCCCTCAAAACCCTTCCCTACGCTGGAATCTACATTGCTGGTGGGATCGCCGCCAAAAATCTCCCCTTATTAACAGATGGGACTTTTATGGCAGCATTCAAGCATAAAGGTCGAGTCAGCAATATCTTGACTGAGATTCCCGTTGCTGTCGTTCTCAATCCCCAAGTTGGCTTGCTTGGTGCTGTTGCCCAGGCATCTGCCTTAGGAGCATAAATAACAAAATCGATCGTTTGTCAGTGACTGAGATCGCGATTACGGTTAACCGATTCAGTAAGTCGGTAATGAGTGTGATATAGACAACAGTTTTCCACTCAGTATTCTGTCAGAGTTTAATGGATCTCTAGAACATGGGTTCGCCAAATGTCAATTCATTTGGTATTGACGATCGAGCCTAGATTGCTCTCTAGCGAAGGGTTGTCAGTATTAACTAAGGTCTTCGCTCAACCTAACTCCCCGCCGAGACATTAGTTAATTCGACAAAAATTGTCTAATGCATTAAGATTGTCAATGAGAAAAACATTAAAAAATAATAAAGGTTATAATCTATAGCAGTGGTGCTAATACAAGGAGGTCTATGTTTCTTAGACTAGCAAATCAACATCAAGAATTTGTCAAAGACCTGGTAATGAGCCTTCAGGCTCTAGCTACTGTCTTGGAGCGACGCGGTTATGAGGCTGCTTGCTATACATGCGGAGACCGCATGAACAGTGCCAACTTTATGGTTAGTTTGGCACCAAATCATCTGATCCGGTTTCTGGTATCCGATTATGGGATTACCTGGACAGAATTACGCGACGATCGCGAATTGATGAAGCTCGAAGGCGCAGAAGCAATCGGCCAGTTGCAAGAATTGGCCGATCTGCTCAAGGTTCGGCTGCATAGCCAAGAACCTGCGTTCAGCGTCTAGTCGTCGCCAATTGCATCGATCTGGATGCTTTCACGAGCAGCTCGACTCGATCTGCGCTGACGGCTAGTTCGTTCACTCATCAGTTACCTAAATTTAATAGTTCGCTGCCAATGGTACGATATCCAGGAAAAAGCTGTCGATCGAAAGTTGGTGTAACTAGCGATCTCGATAGCAATTCATTATTGACCGATCGAGGAGCCGACAACTGGGTGTTGACCGTAAAAAGGTAAAGCCATCGCCCAGTGTGGATGATCCCCCTGCGCCTGAGCCATCTGCGCCAAAGCTAAGACGCCTAAGACCGTATCAGCAAGATTGGCTGACTGCGGCACAGAATGGTGATGTGATGGCTGAGATTCGGCTAATCTGGTTTCCCAATCACCAGCCGACATCACCGTATCCGTCAGCATTACTCTCAAGCCCCGCTCTTCCCGACTCACGTCATAAATAGCCCCAAACACCTCACCCCGTTGTGCAGACATCGAAATCGCGATCGTGCCGTGGTGAGGTAACTGCCAAGCGATCGCCGCTAAACTCGATACTGTAAATATCGGTAAGTCAAGCTGTTGCCCCAAAGTCCGCGCTGTCACTAACCCCAACCGTGTCCCCATAAATCCCCCCGGCCCATTTGCGACCGCAATCCAGCCCAGATCTTGCCAAGTTTGGGGATCGATAAAATCCCGTAGATAGGGATGGAGCAGATTGGAAGTCTCTCGTCCTAAATCCCAGGATCGGTGACGCACATCATCGTAGTTACTACCAATGGCTAATCCCAGCGCAGGACTGCTAGTATGTAGGGCTAAACCGTATTTCATGGGATAGGGGATAGAGAGTAGAGAGTAAGAATTGCCGCTCCTATCGATTTCAGGTTTACTGAAAATTGAAATCGACCAGAATACATGTGCGGCTCGAATTTAAAGATGCGGCATCACCCATGATAGAGGGGAACGGACTACGATAATAGAAACACATTTGCAAGGGATCGGAATTAATGCCTATGACTTCTGCTGATGCTGGATCGAATTCTCCCCATGATATCCCAGCGCAAACCCTGCGCGAACGCTATCTCCAAACAATCGCCGACATTGCCGAGCGGATTTTGACGGGCAAACAGATTATCTCGAAAGAGTATATCTATCAAATCCTCGTTGAAAAAATTGAGCTGGGAACGAGCGAACTATTTGAAGGTTGCCTGAGCGAAACGGTACAAGGTATCGAACGAGAAATAGCCAGCCAAGCGGATGAAGTCAAAACAGCTAAATTAAAACACAAACTCACTGCTTTAACCTGGATTCAGACCTCGTTGGGTAATCTTCAGGACGAACGTCAAGCTGTAGCAGCAGTAAAGGGGACGATCGATCTCATTGCTACCACCGCGCCAAATGAGCGGTTAAATGTCCTCCTGCAAGCACTCGATCCCAATCAGGAACGTAAACTCGATCGCGCTCAGATCGAATTGATGATTAAGTCCCTTCAGTCTGTGGCCACAATTAAACTCGAACCCGCAGATTTCGAGCAATTAAAACAATTAGCCCTCGGACTCGATCGGGGATTGAAGTTACTCCCCACGCTCGAACCCCATCTCGTCAGTTGGATTTATGAGAGCGGTCAACAGATCGGTTTTGGTGGAGCCACGGAAAGTGGCCCCTGGTCGCTGTGGGCGCGACAAGTCACCAATCCAGCAATTAAGTCATTATTTCAAACGATCGGGCGGCAGCAGTCAATTTCCGATCTCTGTGCGACTCAGGCAACTAGCAATGAAGGAGAGTGGACGGAGCTGGCGATCGTCTTGCAGAGTATTCAGACTGCTTTGGTAACTTGGTTCGACGGCCAGATGTACGATCGAGACTGGGGGCAACGGCTGGCCTTTAGTACACTAATTACGTTTGCGGCAATTTGGTGCGAGCTAGCCAATGGCATCAATCGCGCCATCGGGATTAATAGCAGCCATCGAGAGGCGATCTCCAAGGCTTGTTTTCAGGTGACATTGCAAATTCTGCGCACTGCGGCGCAACGTCCGAATTTTCCTTTGTACGGCGGGATCTTTGCTGCATTCTCTGGCGAAACCCTCCGCGATACCCTCTCTTATTTCGATCTACCGCTCAAGCAGATAGCAGGGACTCAGGAAAAAGGCCGGTTATTAACGATTTTGGGCTATTCTCAGCAAGCCTTGGGACAAATCGATCGATCGATCAAACTGCACCAAGAAGCCTTGGAAATTGCCAATCAAGCTGGAGATCGTCCCTGTGAGATTGCCAATCTTAACCATCTGAGTCGGATCGCGATCGGTCAAAAAGATTATCCCCAGGCAATTAGCCTGAGTCAACGCGCCCTGATTTTGGCTAGACAAACGGGCGATAGATTGGGTGAAGCGAATGCGCTGACTAATGTTGGCTACTCTGAAGTGTTGGCCGCACACGAGATCGATCTGATGGATGAGGATGTTTACGAGCAGAATATCAGTTATCTCGATCGGGGTTTGAAACTAGCGGAGACTTTGGATGACAAACAAAGCATCGCCCTGGGTTATCACAGCCTCGGACTAGCATACTTAACTATTCAACAACCGGAAAAAGCGATCGAGTATCTCCAATTGGGTACCAAAGCCGCTCAAGCAGTTGGGGATTTATACCTCCAAGGACTGAATTTGACCTACCTCGCTGAGGCGCATCACAGTTTGGAAAAAAACAAAACAGCGATTTTTTATAGCTGTCTGGCGATGTATCAACTCCATCAAATCGGCGCAAAGGAATGGCGACAGGGCGCGAGTTTAGCTACTATTCTCCAAGGACGACTCGGTGTGGAGGAGTTTCAAGCCATTCTCACCCAGTATCGTCCGAATTTAATCCCCGCGATCGGGGTTGATGGCTACGATTATCTACCCCAATTACTCGACGAGTATCTACATGGTAATGGTTAATTGATCGTCAATTAGATCTTTCGCATCTAGGCAGACTGTTGTTGGAGCGAGGGTTTATGATCCGCTCTAATGAGGCTGTCAACTGTCAACTATTTACACCTTAGCGAGGATAATCTTGGTTAATTTTCTTTCGATTAACTCATAACTAAACCAAGCGACCAAAATAGATACTATCGGCCCTACAATAATCAATGTCAAATTCCCCAGCAGTGGATTTCCTTCGGCAACTTTTACTGCAATACTCCGCACTAGATCCAGCACAAATGGATGAATCAAATAAAGGCTATAACTAATCGTCCCTAAAAATTGGATAGCACGGAGCCTCAAGATCTTGGCTGAAAATAAATCCTCCTGCACGACCTCAACAAAGAAAATGCTCAGAAAAGGAATGGCAATTAATGGATGATAAGCATAGCCGATCGCCGCAATAACTAAAGCTGGTAATCCCAGTCGATATGTCGATGGCAATGGTGGGAAAGCAAGAATTTTCATACTGAAGACCGTGCTTTTGGTTGACGATCGTACTAGCTCTAATTCTTGTCGCTCGTAGTTGCTGTGAATTAGATAGCAACCGACACCGATTAAAAAAAATACTGCATTAATCCAAGTGTAGATTGCCATCGCAATTATCGCTGCTAGCACGATCAGACCAAGATTTTTCGCAACTCCCCGTAAGGTTGTGCTAGTTTTCCAAACTAGTCCAGCCAGAATGTAGAACAAGGCTTCATAGCTAAGTGACCAGGCATTTTTTTGGGCGATCGGTAAATCGAAAATACCTGGTAAAAATAGTAAGTTAGCAAAGAATGCTTGGAAATAATTGAGACTACCGTATTTTAAAGTCCCCATCCAATCGTATCCTTTTGCTGGTCCGATCGCAAACATAATTAGGTGGAGCACTAAAAATACTGGATAGATCCGCACGAGTCGATTTTTGGCAAAAATCCGTAAAGAATTGTGCTTTTCTAATGTCTGAGCGATCAAAAATCCACTAATACAGAAAAAGATACAAACGCAAAAGGGAGCAAACGATCGAATCGATTCAATTGATGTCCATAGAGCATTATTTTTCGCACCCATTCCATGGACGTGAAAAAATACGACTAAAATGGCTGCCAAGCCGCGTAGACCATGAATAGAAAGATTAAAGTTTGAATTTTGTTTCACGATCGTTATCAATTATTTTCGGCTCGACATATATCACCTGCTTTACCATTGAGTGCCAAAAACAACCTGTTGAGGTGAACTACATGTTCGATCCCAAGCTTAACCTCACTTATCTAGTATTGCTCTCCGTCAAATACAGGAAAAGCGTTGTAATGACGTCTAGAAAATTTGAGTTCGTGGATCTCGATCGCCGGTACCGGCGATCTAATCTAGCCCATGGGCGGGGGATGGCTGGTAGCAATCGCCTCATAATTACTAGCTCAGTATCTAGTAGATAGAGGTTTATAACGAACGATCGAGAGCTGAAAATTCGCTGAGTAAAAAAAGCAATCCATCCTTGGAAGTATCTTCGTAGTGCCCGATCCCCTCCCGTCCAAAAATAGTAGTTATTACCGAACCCAATGATTAAAATTACTATTCCCAATCGCTAAAATTACTGTGTTAAGATTTAATGACACTCAGACAAGCAGCAGGGGATGGAAAACAGCCATGTTTGAACGCTTTACAGAAAAAGCCATTAAAGTAATCATGCTGGCCCAGGAAGAAGCACGTCGCCTGGGGCACAATTTTGTCGGTACCGAGCAAATCCTCTTAGGATTGATTGGTGAAGGTACTGGCGTAGCAGCAAAGGTCTTGAAGTCGATGGGGATCAACCTCAAAGATGCCCGGATCGAAGTTGAGAAAATTATCGGACGTGGTTCGGGTTTTGTCGCCGTTGAAATCCCCTTCACTCCCAGAGCGAAGCGAGTTTTAGAGCTATCGCTAGAAGAAGCTCGCCAACTGGGACACAACTATATCGGTACCGAACACTTACTGCTCGGCTTGATCCGCGAAGGTGAAGGCGTAGCTGCCAGAGTGCTCGAAAATCTAGGTGTGGACTTAACCAAAGTTCGGACTCAAGTAATTCGGATGCTGGGGGAAACCTCCGAAGCTGGTGTGGCTACCGCTCCAGGGGGACGCACTGGCAGCAATAAAACCCCAACGCTCGATGAGTTTGGTTCTAACCTGACGCAAATGGCTCAAGATGGGAAATTAGATCCCGTCGTCGGTCGTGCCAAAGAAATCGAACGCGTGATCCAAATTCTCGGTCGGCGGACGAAAAATAATCCCGTCTTGATCGGCGAACCTGGTGTCGGTAAAACCGCGATCGCTGAAGGTTTGGCGCAACGGATTGCCAATCAGGATATCCCAGATATCTTGGAAGACAAGCGCGTCGTGACCCTTGATATCGGGTTACTCGTTGCTGGTACCAAGTACCGGGGTGAATTTGAGGAACGCCTCAAGAAAATCATGGATGAAATCCGTCAAGCGGGTAATGTCATCCTCGTGATCGATGAAGTCCACACCCTGATCGGTGCTGGCGCTGCTGAAGGTGCGATCGATGCTGCGAATATTCTCAAACCGGCTCTAGCACGGGGCGAACTCCAATGTATCGGCGCGACAACCCTCGATGAGTACCGCAAACATATCGAACGCGATGCGGCTCTCGAACGTCGCTTCCAACCCGTGATGGTTGGCGAACCCAGTGTCGATGAGACGATCGAAATCTTGCATGGTCTGCGCGAACGTTACGAACAGCACCACAAGCTCAAAATCACTGATGCGGCTCTGGATGCTGCGGCCAAACTAGCTGATCGCTATATCTCCGATCGATTCTTGCCCGATAAGGCGATCGATCTGATGGACGAAGCTGGCTCTCGCGTCCGCCTGCTCAATTCTCAACTCCCCGCTGCGGCCAAAGAGTTGGACAAAGAATTGCGGAAAGTCCTCAAAGAAAAAGACGAAGCCGTCCGCTCTCAGGATTTTGATAAAGCCGGTTCGCTCAAAGATCGCGAACTCGAAATCAAAACTGAAATTAAGAGCATCGCTCAAGCCAAGAAAGCTAGCGATGACACCGAAGATCGCGTCATGCCCGAAGTCACCGAAGAAGACATCGCCCACATCGTGGCTTCTTGGACTGGTGTACCTGTGAGCAAGCTGACTGAATCTGAGTCTGTCAAACTGCTGAACATGGAAGAAACCCTCCATCAGCGGTTGATCGGTCAAGAAGAGGCGGTCAAGGCTGTCTCCCGTGCCATTCGTCGCGCTCGTGTCGGCTTGAAAAATCCCAACCGCCCGATCGCTAGTTTCATCTTCTCCGGCCCGACTGGAGTTGGTAAAACCGAGTTGACCAAAGCGTTGGCTAACTACTTCTTCGGTTCGGAAGACTCGATGATCCGCTTGGATATGTCCGAGTATATGGAACGTCACACCGTCTCCAAACTAATCGGTTCGCCCCCAGGCTACGTCGGCTATAGCGAAGGCGGTCAATTAACTGAAGCCGTGCGTCGCAAGCCTTATACCGTCGTCTTATTCGATGAAATCGAGAAAGCGCACCCAGATATCTTTAATATGCTCCTGCAAATTTTAGAAGATGGTCGCTTGACTGATGCCAAAGGTCGCACGGTAGACTTCAAGAACACGATGATCATCCTCACCTCGAACGTCGGTTCCAAGGTGATCGAAAAAGGTGGTGGCGGTCTTGGTTTCGAGTTCTCGGACAACAAAACCGAAGCAACTTACAACCGGATTCGCAGCTTGGTCAACGAAGAACTCAAAAACTACTTCCGGCCAGAGTTCCTCAATCGTTTGGACGAAATCATTGTCTTCCAACAGCTCACCAAGCCAGAAGTCAAAGAAATCGCCGACATCATGCTCAAGGATCTCTTCGGTCGCCTGACCGAGCAGGGAATTAAGCTCGAAGTCACCGACAGATTCAAAGATCGCCTGATCGATGAAGGTTACAATCCGGCCTATGGTGCGCGGCCGCTCCGTCGGGCGATTATGCGCCTGCTTGAGGACATCCTCGCGGAGGAAATGCTCTCCGGTCGCCTCAAAGATGGCGATACCTCGATCGTCGATATCGGCGAAGATGGTAAAGCGATCGTCACTCCTAAGCAGGATAGTCTGCCTACTGCGGCACCCGATCTTTTAGCCCCAGTTGGCGAATAATCGATCGGTGAGAATATCTAATTAGTTAAAAAAGGCGTACTATTAAGTACGCCTTTTTTGCAGTTTCTATAAACTCTCAATTAACCTCTGTTACTTAACTAACAGATTAATAGGGATCGTCACCAATCGAGAGCAGTGTATCACGATCCTTTTTCGGCAACGCTTCTGAGAGTCGCATGACGTGACTGTAAGTATCTTGCCCCATGAGGGCAATCAGTGACTCCTCACCTGTACTTTCGAGCAGACGTTCGATTTCGCCCTGGCTAGCATCACCCGTGCGCGCCGAGTATAAAATACCGCGACACACAGAAAGTGCTTTGGCAAGAACAGCTATCGCTCTGTCATTATCATATTGCATAGTTTTATTCCCTAAAAATTATTGAGGTGGAGTTCCAGTAAAAGCCAATCCTTCAAAGAGTTCGATATCAACGTGATTTGGGGTTGACGACACGAGATCGATACATCTATTCTTCTATTGCTAAATTCCGCCGCACCCACAGCCTAAATTCCTTTCTAGCTTCACTCATCAATATTTCGGGATGCTCTAAAATCTGTGCAAAACCTTCGTTAATTAGTAGTGAGGGAAATAACGAGCTAGTAGCAGATTCGATATACCGCCCATCTGTAAGTACAAATATCGCTAATTTACCTTGCTGATATCGCCAGATTTCTGGTACGCCTAAAGATTCATAGGCACTGAGTTGAGTCGGTGAAGTTAGATCGATTTCTATTGCTAAATCTGGTGGTGGATCGATCGCTAAATCCAATCGCTTTTTACCCAGGATTGCTTGACAATTTTTTAAATAAAAGCAATCATCAGGCTCGATCCCTACTTTCATCTGAGAGTTTTTAAAAGTGGTAGAACCCAAAGACTCCCAAGGTAGATCCAATTCTTCCAGCAACACGACGAGTAGATTGCTAATTAAGACCTTCAACCGTTCGTGTTCTGGTAATGGCATCCGAATCTCTAATTCTCCAGCAGCATAAGCGATCCGTGTAACTCTCTTCTCTCCCAATTCCAGCAAAATTTGCTCGAATTCTGCCCAGCTCACATCATGCAGATATAT
>NZ_JANNDR010000020.1:0-3648 GCF_031378165.1 Chamaesiphon sp. OTE_75_metabat_556 | reverse complement strand
CAACCTCAACCTCAGCGGGGATAGGTTCGCCTCGATCCTGTAAAACTTCGATATAGAGTGAGATTGCTTCTTCGATATTAACTAAAGCCTCTGCGCGGGTTTTGCCTTGACTAACACAACCCGATAAACTTGGTACCTCTGCAACAAAATAACCATCTTCGCCGAGGTATAGTAAGACTTGACGTTTTGATTTTAATTGAGATGTTGTTTGAGTCATTGTCTAGTACCCATTTATCTGCAATTTATTGATGTGTCGATCGTGTAGCGTGCCATCGGCGATCGAGTCCATTATATCTTACTCGATTAGGATTTGACTATGCTCCTCGATCGGTTATTGGTGCGTTGGTGTAGCCTCCGCTTTGCTCCAGTCGATCTGTTTTTATTCGATTGATTGATGTATGGATTCGATTGCCATTGGCACGCTATGCGAACGGGAGTTAGTAGGATCGATCGTCAACCAACTTCGTTATTCCTGCCAACTAATCGTTCTAACCACCATAAAATCGCCCAAACGATCGGGACTGTCGCAGCTAAACCGAGCCAGAATTGATGTGCAAATTGCGGCGATCGATCGAGTGCCCAACCGCCTAATGGTGGACCGATCGCATATCCAGCCGCCCAACAGAGGGAATTAATCGAGGTATAAACACCACGCAAAGAAGATGGTGCGAGATCGGCAATCAGTGACGAAGCAGTGGGGGTATAAGCAACGATCGCGATTGCAAATAAACCCAAGCCCAAACTTGCCCAGAACAGTTGGTAGCTATTACTAGTACCAGTAATCGAGATACAAGCAAAACCCAATAACCAAAAGCCACCCGAAATCATTAACGATCGCGCGTGACTCAACCTTTGCAATAACTTGAGTACTGGTAATTGACAGGCGATCGTCATGAGCAAATGCCCCGTAAATAGCGTACTAATTACCTGTGGATTGAAACCCCGCGCACCTGGTTGGGAAACAAAACCACTAAAATATAGCGGTAAAGTGGTTTGGGTTTGAGAGATATACACCGTCAGGATAATATTGACAATAACGTAAACTATCAATCGCCGATCGCGCAAGGCAGTGGTATAACCACTCACAAATCTTACGGGTGTTTTTTCTGCTGGCAATGTTTCTTGAATGCCAAAGGCGATCGTCAGTAAAAAACAGCAAAATGAGATCCCGTCGATAATAAATAGACTGCGATAGGCTCCAGTCGTACTAATCAACAGTCCCCCAGCAATAATCCCCAATCCCATGCCGACATTGTCAGCCAAGCGGGTAATTGCATAGGCAAAGCGGCGGGCTTCCCCATCAGTGAGATCGGCGACAATCGCTTCATTCGCCGGCCAATACAAGCCCAAACCCAATCCTTGCACCAGACAGCCCACCACCAACGTGGGAAAATCATTCGTCGTGGCAAAGATAAAACAAGAGATCGCCAAGACGATCGTCGCTAACAATAACACTGGTTTGCGACCCCAGCGATCGGCATAAGTCCCACTCAGCAGCCGTCCGGCAATCCCAGAAATCGAGGCACTACCTAATGCCAGTCCTACTGATGTCGCCGAGAGTCCGACTTGTTGCACAAAAAAAATCGGGGCGTAAAAGATCGTAAATCCGCTCCCGATTTCAGATAGCAATCTACCCAGTGCAAGGATCCAAATCTGTCGAGGTAACTTGGACATATGTATTCAAGATCGGGAGAACCGGGATTAGGGCTGTATCTATATACTAAGCCCTAGTCGATCGCCCGATCTCCGCAGTCGAGTCTAGATCTAGACACGGTCGGACAAGACTTCGATTCGCACTTCGCCGACGCCATCACTTTTGAGGCCGATCGCTTCAGCAGCACCAGCGGAGATATCGATCGCGCGATTGCCCCGAAATGGCCCGCGATCGTTAATGCGGACGATCGCCGACTTACCAGTTTTGATGCTAGTGACGCGGACTTTGGTACCAAAAGGTAACGTGCGGTGGGCGGCGGTCAAGCCCTGGGGATTGTAACGCTCGCCATTAGCTGTTTTAGAGCCGCCTTCACTGCCATACCAGGAAGCTTTGCCGGTGTGGGTGGAAACAACTCGATTGAGCATGGGTTGAACGGTCGTCGGGGACTGCTCGACTGTGCCACTGCTATTAGCAAACGGTCGCCCTACTGGTGCGCTCGCTCCTGGCGATCTAGTTGGCACCGTTGACTGCGTGGGACGCATCACCGGAATAGCAATGCTCGGTTCGGGTGCGACGATCGTATCCCCAATTTGGGCGATCGCGGTAGCGACGATTTGGCTGGGATGTTTGTCTTCAAACACAAACACCGGGACTCCTGCTTCAAAGCTCGGAATTTCGGCGCGATCGTTGCGGTACTGAACGACGGGGGCAACTTGTGGTTTCGGATCGGTTTCGACCCGCTCTTTGGTCGGACTCGTGCTTGCGAATACGCGCGAGTTATCGGTTTGGGGTGGGGCGATTTCCGCTTGAACGGTAGCGGAATTGACGATCGCCGTTGGTGCTGTTGTCCTAGCCAAAAGGGCTGTATTTTCTCGTGAGATCGGAATCGGCGCACCGATCTTTTTGCTGGAAAATGTTTTCAGGATTGGTGAAGTTGGTGCTGATGGTGATTTTGCCAGATCTGCCAGTTTGGGTAATGGCGTAACGGGGTTGACTGGAGTATTTGCTGGCGGAATAATTGACGCGCTCCGATCGACAATCGGTGTTCCTACCGAGTTTGGCACGCGGAGATCGGGACTAAAAGTTGCGGTGGCTGCTAAAAATACGCGGCCGGATTGCTGCTGTTTGGTCGGCAGGTTACCGATCTTGGCGATTTTCAGATCTGTTTGGGCGGGTGCAGTTTTGGTTTTGGGCGCAGTTTTAGCTTTAGTCGCAACTGAGGTAACGATCGGGAGCTTGCTGACTTGGGGAACTGCCTGGTTAATTGCGGGAATTACCGGATCGATTTTGAGTGCGGTGCCGATTAATGGCCTTGGCAACGATTGCAACAATTGAGAGCCAAAATCATCGTTATTAGTCGTCGGCGATGGTAAAGCGTTCGCGCCTACGGCAGCAATCGGTGCGGCCATCGCATTTAGTACAAATACAGTCAGACAAGTCCAACGATGTTGATTCATATCTTTATAAGCAGAAACAATATGGATTTAGTAAGACTAATTGAAAATTACCGGACATCGCTGCTGTTTGACAGCCGCCACCCGCGATTCAAAATTGGTCTACCCATCCGATCGGGATGAGCTACTAATGAGTTAGCGAACTAAACATTTGCACAGCATCGGCTTTGCAAAATCGATTTTACCTGAATTCAGTCCCAGAAAAACATCGATCTAAAAATGACGATCGGCAATTTCAACGACGATTGTATCCATAGTTTACCCAGGAGACCGAGATTAATCTCGATCTCTCAAAATAAATTGAGGTTAGTGACATTAATTGAAGGTATGAATTGCTACTCACGACGGATCTAGCGTCAATTCTCGATCGAGCCGCGATCTCTTATCTACACTAAACTCTCACGGTTTTCCTAGTCAGTAATTATACTAACTCTCAGAAAACCACCACCAAATAGATACAAAGAAAGGTCGATCCGCAAACGCGGATCGACCAGTCTCATAGCCTGCAAATAATAGATTATGCCTAATTAATAAAATTAT
>NZ_JANNDR010000494.1:0-2932 GCF_031378165.1 Chamaesiphon sp. OTE_75_metabat_556 | reverse complement strand
TACTGTCTCATATGATAAAGGTAGAACTTTAAGATACATTGATATGGTGTTAAAGTTGCCGAACATCAATCGAGAGTTTCGTTCTAGACTAGAACAGGTGAAATATTGCCTGGATCACTATCAACAAGCTAGATATAAAGCTCTACCTCCGCTTAGTGAATTCCTAGTGCAGGAGAGAGATATTTTGCTTGGTGACTTCCTAACGCGGAAGAGAGATAGTTTACCTGGGCATGAATATAGCTCTGAAGATATTGATTTATTGAGTCAATATTATGTAGCTAATGACACTCTTGTTTATTGCATTAGCAGTAGTAATGTTAGCGATAGAGTCCGCCAGGAAATCAAAGAAACGTTATTATTGCCAATATCAGAACATCAATAATTAAAAAATTAGGGTGCATCAAATAGGAGTTGCTACCCTAATTTTTTGATTAAATGGGATAAAGTTTCCGCAACTGTGGCACGGCATCCCACCACGGAATCGGGTGCGGATAATCCTTGATAGTAATAAACACCCCAAAGAAATTGTGAATCGAACTGTAGAGCATGTCATAGATCCCACCAGCCACCTTCAACCGTTGCAGATAATCGAGCGTCGCCTCATCGATCGGATTTTGCTCTTGGGATAGAGTAGCGGCAATATCGGGAAATCGCTTCATCAGAGCGGTCTTAACTGGCTCTGGCGCAGCTTTAGACTCTGCTTTGGCCGTATTAGTCATCGGTGTCCATTTCTTGAGGTAATTGACAAATACGCCCGCTTTAGCTTTCGACCAGGTTTGTTTCTGGGTATAGGTAATCGCATCTTCGATCGCCCGAACTGGATACTTCTTCAGGGCATGGAGAACATCGGCTAATTTAATATCGATCGCATTCAACCGGAATTCGATCCGATCGTACCATTGGGGCGTTTTGCTGGCGGTTTCGGGGTTGGTTTGAGGTTGAGGGGGAAAGGGGAAAGGGGAAGGGGTAACGGGTTTACCCAAACCCATATTGGCGATGACGTTGCTGATCGAGGAAGCTCCTGATTTGGTACTGCGGCTTTCGATTGCGCTGGGCGCAGGCTTCGCCAACGGCGGTTGTGCGGGTAAGGAGGGGGCAGGGGTAAAGGTGTTGCTTCTAGTTCTGGCTCTGGTTGCGGGGGTGCGGATACTGTGACGATTTCGACTGCTGGAACGGTGGTAGCTTCTGGGGTGGGATTGTTGCCCAAACCGAGCTTTGAGACGATCGTGGTAACGGACTCTACCGACTGGGCGACGAGTTTAACGTGGGCTTCGACGATCGCTAGGGCGAGTTCGCCAGCTTTGGTGAGGGTATCGATCGCTCTGGAAACAGTGCGGTGATGGTATTTGAGTTGTTTGGCTGCCTGCTTGGGCACGATCTGTAAACCCTGTCCGAACGGGTCGAGGGTCTTGATATAGCAATAAACCGTTACAACTGAGGGGGAATATTTGCATTCGCGAAAATGGATGACTTCGGTAGTAGTCAAGCGATAGAAGCGATCTGAGGCTTTGAGATCGGCAAAAAATTCCCCAGCGGGGGATGGCAAGATGCAGCTTTCCATAGGATAATTTGAGGTAACTATTTTTCGATGCAAATCGAGCAAATCCACCGTTTGGTGGTCGAGAGAGGGGGTGGTACCCCTCTTTCGCTTTTTATATAGCTCGATTCACATAAATTACTTGTATCACAATTTGGTTTGGTTTCGACAGTCTTTTCAAAAAGTTAACCAAACTTAAAATGCGATCCCCTAATTTTAGTAGATCTGTTTTTTTCTTTTATTAGTCTAGTTATAGTGCAACCAAAACCCAGAGATGGCAAGGGTTTAAGGCATTGAGTGAGGACAGTTCGATCCGGTGCGTGACAAGTCGATCCCTAATTGGGATCGCTTGGTTTTTGGGGTGGATTGATCGATGTTAATATGGGATTTTTTGAGGTAGTAATAGTTAGGAAGTTTAGATTTTATCGAACCACTTACGATCGATCTCGACCCGTTGACGCGATCGTCTATCGACAGACTGGCTCGCTGTTGGCCTCCGATTTTCTCCCCAACTCCCGATCTAACAGCACGATTTCCCTAATCGCCGCTCTAGAGTCGATCGTACTGTAGCCACCCGTATGTTGATTGACAACCTCCAATACCATATCTGGCCGCTCGCTATTCTCAGCAAAATACTGGTAACTTACCGAGTCATTATCGCCAAAACAGCCAAATACAGCGACCTCAATCCGCCCGTTATTGAGTTGACGAACGATCTTAAAGCCTTTAGCCTGTATGGGATCGGAATTTTCCGAGAAAACACGCTCGCACACAAACGGCTCGATCTGGCACCTGAACTTAGTATCGGTCAGAATATAGTAGTCTTCGATGATGGAAATAATGTCGTAGATTTCGGGATGGTGCATATTTTTATCCAAGTAAAATTCGCTTACAGTTGATGCACCAACGATCGAGCTAAAGTTTAGCTTTACTTTATTTTAAATCTAGTCGCAGCGATATCGCTCTTAATTACTGCATTAAACACTGAATGCAGTAATTAAGTAATTGCTTGTCGATCGAACCACTGGTGAATAGTAAACAGTCAATCCCAATATTGACCTACGATTCTCTTATCAGAGAGGCTTCGCCAACGAGTAATCCCATCACCCCATCCCCCTCATGACAGTCACCCCATCCCCCACCCCCGTCCTAGTGACACAACGCGCCGATCGGGTGTGGATTGCTAAATTATTAACCTGGGCAGGCTTTTCAGTTGAAGGCACCAGTCGCGAAGATGCCCTATCGAAACTCGTTGGCGAAGCCTGCGCCCAGCGCAATCGACAAGTCAAAGCACAGCTAGCCGATGGCGAGATCGCCTACTTAGACTTGCCATTGGCACCAACCAACAACCCCTGGCTGGCGATCGCGGGGAAATACCAAGACGATCCGAATTGG
>NZ_JANNDR010000500.1:0-12330 GCF_031378165.1 Chamaesiphon sp. OTE_75_metabat_556 | reverse complement strand
TGACCCCGCCAATTGTACGTACCCAAGAAAAAAGGTGACGCATTGGGAATGGGCGTAATCCGATCGAAATAAACCGACATCACCTCGCGGACGCCCGAAGCTGGGAGCGCGTATTCGTTACCCGAAGGTACGTCAAAGCGCAAACACAATTCGCCATCGCGGCTACCCGACGTCACCTCGTTGGGGTTGGGGGCATCATCACTGGTGAGAAAATCCAAATTGAGAACCATTAGATCCGTCCTAATTTCGCAATAACTGTTTGATGGTGCTGAGTAATTCTACTGGCTCGAACGGCTTGCAGACATAGGCATCCGCACCTTGTCGCATCCCCCAATGCCGATCGAAATCCTCACTTTTAGAACTACACAAAATCACCGGCACATCTTGAGTTTTGGGGTTGGATTTGAGTGTCCGGCACACTTCATAACCATTCATTTTGGGCATGACCACGTCTAGGACAACAATATCTGGCACGATTTCGAGTGCAACTGCAACTGCTTGTTCGCCATCTGTTGCGACATTTACTGTCATTCCACTAGCTTGGAGTAGCTCTTTGATCATTTCCCGCTGAGCGGTACTATCATCCACAACTAGAACTGTTTTCATATATCTGCTAATCGATGGGGTAAATGGACACTAAGCGAGTAAACGTCACTAATATATAATAATTTCTAAACATACAAAATACAGTTCATAGCTGATACTTATGAAATTGGGTTTGACAGGGCGCGATCGGTAAACTCAGATCGACTACAACCAACCGATCTGAGTTTACCGATGCTCAGTGGCTGAGTGTCGTTAACTATGGACAGAATCAGGCTACTCAGGCAGGGGAAGATCGCCAGCCGATCTGGATCGGATCTGACAGTACCCGCTGTTGAGCGATTTGGACAACCGCAGGAGTCGATCTGCTTTGGTGTCGGTTACATTTAGTTTTCCCACAGGATTGCCAGTTTGTTTCACAATCCCCAAGATCGATCGAAAATTCAGTTAAATTTTGTGCTGATGACAATTCGCTGGCGATGTATATATAGTTGTGAGTGATGACCTTGCGCTAGGTACGACTGACTGGATTTGGCACAGGTAACAGTGAAATTAAGCCAATTATTGGGTATTCTCACTTTAGAAGGGGTCTGCCGCAATGCTGTTGCTACAGATGCAATTTCCATCTGTTATTTATCGGTACAGCCGATAACAGGAGCCGATCTGGTCATCACAACATCAGGGTTTGTCAGGCAATCGCGCTAATGACTCAAACTTTTGGTCGTTGGCTCAGATTTATAATATGGATTAACTTATTCAATTTTCTGTATGCTCAGCAAAACCTAAATTTATTTATATAAGACAAGGGAATAATAACGTGTTGTATCTAGCAGAAGTCCAAAAACCAAAATCTGGGTTTAATATTAGCGGGAGAAGTAAAGCTGAACTGAAGTTATTGGCTTGTCAGCGGAGCGAGCAAAACTGGAGTGCCATTCCTGGTGAAGAATTAGTCGCGGCTCCTGATGAAGCGACTAACTACAATCCCGGGGTGCTGGTACTCGTCGATATGAATGCCAACCGCCAAATTCAATCGCAATTGCGGGATGCTGGCAAACATCTGGTGGGAATTCTCCAAAATCTCTCGCGCCAGATTGAAAAATATAAAAAAGAAGCCGATGAGATCGAAAGCTGGCGGCAATCGTTGAGTCTCCAAAGCCAACAGTTGCAACTGCGCCAAGAAGAGATTTATGGACGGGAAGAAGATTTAGAGCACACCCGCGCCGAACTCGACAGATTGACCCAAGAAGCCCAAGCTTTAGAGGCAACTCTGGGGCAGCACGAACAATCCCGTCAAGATTTGGCCGCTCAATGGGAACAATTGCGCGAGAAAGAACAGCATCTCGATCGACTCCAACAGTCGGCAGGCACTTCGTTGAGCGAGCAACAAGTAGATGAAATTCGGGCGGCTCTCCAGCAATTGGGCGGTACCTCCCGCGCTCTCGACCCCCAACGCCTCGAAACTACAGTTACCGAAATCGAAGGCCAACAGGAGCTACTCAACAGCCATTGGCAGCAGCTCCAACTCCAGCAACAACGCACGATCGAGACTCAATCTGAACTCGATCGCCAGCAACAGGAAATCGATCGATCCAAGCAGCAACTGCAAACCCTGCAAACTTCCCTCGAAGAAACCCAAACTGCTTGGGAAGTCCAACAGCATACTTTGAGTATGCAACAAGAATACTTGCAACGTCTCACCACTCGCATCAATATCGAGCAGGACAACTATCAAAAGATCTATTTGATGTCTAAAGGCGGTCAAGCCGATATCGGTGACGTCCAGATCGATCTCGAACAGTTGGAAAGTATGGAGATCGGTCAATTGGAAACGATCGTCGCTACCCTCCAAACCGAAGTCGATCGATCAGTCCATTTCGTCCATCTCGAAGAAGAAGAACTTCAAGAAAAACAAGCAGCGATCGACGAACTCCAACAAGCGATGTTAGTCGCTAATGAATTCGACAAGCTCAAATTGGAAGCCGATCACGCAGACGAGCGCGATGGCTATAATATGCTCGACCATACGCTAGACGGTCAACGCCAAACCATGCGCGAACGCCAGACTTATCTGCAAATTCACACCCGCGTCCTCCGCCACCGTCAAGGTCATGTACCTGAAGCTGCCGATCGATCGCAAATGGAATGGGACGCGATTTTACGCTTACTCGACAACCAACGCCAGCAACAGCAGTCTGAACTGACCCAAATGGAAACCGAGATCCAAAATCTCCGCCACACGATCGACCAAACCAAAGCCAAAATCGAACAACAGGTCGAAGCTTATCTCCAAGAATCGAAACAGGTGCAGACACTCGAACGCCAACACCAACTCACCCAGCAACAATCGATCGAGTTAGTCGCCAAAATTGCTCTCTATCAAGAGCTGATGCAGCCCCTCCAAGATCGGATCGATGCCTTCAAACGCCAATTGGGTAGCTTGGCCGATGCCGCCGAGCACCAGCCAGAGAGCCAAGCAGCGATGCAACAAATCGAATCCCTGCTCAATAATCTCGTTCACGGTTTACCGATGGGCAACTAGGCTCGATTCTCCGTGGGAGCGACTGAAATCACGCGGAGAGTGGAGGAGCATGTGTTTCAGTCAGCGATTCGCGCCCGCCTTTGTTTCCCGACGGTTTAGCGGCAAATCACGCGGAGGTTCCCTCCGCATGTGTTTGGGTCAAGACAGCGAATCAAGACAAGACAGTGGCTCCGATCGCGATGCGATCGCAACTGTATATCCCTCTAAACAATAGCTCCGATTTCTCCAGTAGAAGTCGGAGCTATTTTGTTAGCAGATAACTCCCCACTCCCCGCTCCCTCAGAAACTTATCCCAAATCCCTCACGTCAATTAACTAGTCTCGCCTAGAGCGATTCACCGCCATTTGAGTCAATGAAGTTTTTGTGCGCTCTGGCGATCGGGATTAACCAAACCCAGATAAGATCTAATACATGCAACGCCTAACTCACACTTTCAATCGCTACTTCAATTGGCGATGTCTGCTCTTGCTATCATCGATCGTGGTAAGTAGTATCGCCATCCCGATTCAGATCCCCGCTCAAGCTCAACCGTCAAAACCTCAAGGACTATCGATCCAAGCCGATACCCAAGAGGCCAATACCAAATCCCAAATAGTCACCGCACGCGGTAACGTCCAACTGCGCTACCCCAGTCGTAATATTCAAGCTAGAGCCGATCTCGCCCAATATTTTATCAAGCAAAAACGAATTTTGCTGACAGGGAATGTCTTAATCGCGCAAGAGGGAAGTACTCTGGAAGGAGAAAGTGTAATTTATCTCATCGATGAAGGTAAATTTATCGCCAATCCCAAAGCCAAACAACAAGTTCGCAGTAACTATATCGTGCCCGCTGAAGGTGGTAAAGGGCTGACCATTCTCTCAAACATTCAAGAAGCCAATACCAAAACTGAGATGGTAATTGCCCGCGGCAGCGTGCGACTCAGCTATCCCGAACGCAAACTGCAAGCACGAGCAAATACGGCGCAATACAATATCAAAGGCAAACAAATCGTCCTCTCTGGAAATGTCGTCGTTGTCAATAATGGCAGTAGTCTCCAAGGTGATACGATTACTTATCTGATTGAAGAAGGCCGATTTGTCGCTAAGCAAAAGCCCGGTCTGCCAGTGCAATCGATCTACGTCATTCCTGAGACAAACGCTAATTAGTAATTAGAATCGATTCACTCGATCGCTAATATTTTATCTCGTGAAGATTATCCTCGAAAATATTCATAAATCCTACGGAAAGCGCAATATTGTCAATCGCGTCAGTCTATCTGTCTCCCAAGGTGAGATCGTCGGTTTGCTAGGGCCTAATGGTGCTGGTAAAACCACGACATTCTATATTGCCACTGGATTGGAAAAGCCAAACCAGGGTAAAGTTTGGCTCGATGATGAGGATATTACTAGTCTCTCGATCCATCAGCGCGCGCGCTTGGGAATTGGTTATTTAGCACAAGAGCCGAGTATTTTTCGGAGTTTGACAGTACTAGATAATATCTTGTTAGTCCTCGAACAAACGAATGTACCGCGCAAACTCTGGAACCAACGCCTTACCGAATTGATTACCGAATTTAGTTTAGAGAAAGTAGTTTATACCTTGGGCAATCAAGTATCGGGCGGCGAAAGACGGCGCACCGAAATCGCGAGATCGCTAGCTGCCGGCATTAATGGACCAAAATTTTTATTCTTAGACGAACCTTTTGCGGGTGTCGATCCGATCGCGGTTGCCGAGATTCAAAAAATCATTGCTAAATTACGCGATCGAAATATGGGTATCCTGATTACAGATCACAATGTCCGCGAAACACTAGCCGTAACCGATCGGGCCTATATCATGCGCGAAGGTCAAGTCTTTGCCTCCGGCAGCAGTGATGAAATGTACGCCAATCCTCTAGTGCGTCAATATTATCTCGGTAGTGATTTTCAAGTGTAGGGATTAGTAACTATTCGCTGTCGATCGATCGTCTTACCTAAAACTTAGTGGCGAATATTGCCCGTATTCACTATTCACTATTCACTATTCACTATTCACTAAACTAACCTAGTGGGAAATCCAAGTTTATCCAGAGTTTTACTACCAGGCATCTCGGTGATGGATCGTTACATCGTCACCCAATTATTGATGCCATTTTTATTTGGCGTCGGGGCATTTTCATCGATTATTTTAGCAGTTGGGAGTTTATTCGATCTCGTCCGTCAAGTTGCTGAAGCTGGTTTGCCATTGACAGTCGCGATCGAAGTGATGGCACTCAAGCTACCTCAATATGTGGTGTATGCGTTTCCGATGTCGATTCTCCTGTCAGGGATGATGACTTATGGCAGCTTTTCCGCATCTAGTGAAATCATCGCTTTTCGCAGTTGTGGGATTAGTGTCTATCGCTTGATTTTACCCGCATTGATACTAAGTTTTGTGGTGACGGGGATTACCTTCTTTTTTAATGAGATGCTAGTGCCTGCTGCGAGTCAGCGAGCGACAACTACACTGACAAGAGCTTTAAAACAGGATAAACCTACATTTAATACCGATAATATCGTCAAACCGATCTTTAAAGAAATCGAGCGCAATGGCAAAAAAGAGCAGGTATTATCCTGGCTATTCTATGCCGAAAAGTTTGATGGCAAAACCATGAGTGGTCTGACTATCTTGGATCGATCGCAAGTAGATAAAGGCTTTAGCCAAATTATTAATGCGAAATCGGCCGTTTTTGATACCAATAAAAATACTTGGGATTTTGAGAATGGGACTATTTATCTGATCGCACCTGATGCCTCGTATCGAAACATCGTCACTTTCGAGCATCAGCAGTTACAACTACCCAAATCACCCTTTGAATTTGCCGCCCCAGATAAAAATCTCGATGATATGAGTGTCGCTGAATCGATCGATTATCTAGAAACTGTCAAACTCAGCGGCGATAGTAAAAAAATGACAACTGTTGCCGTGACAATTCAACGCAAATTAGCATTTCCGTTTGTTTGTATCGTCTTTAGTTTGATGGGTGCAGCGATGGGGATTCGCCCCCAGCGATCGGGTAAAGCTACCAGTTTTGGTGTCAGCGTACTGCTGATTTTTGGTTACTATTTATTGATGTTTGTCTGTGCGGCTTTGGGACAGGCTGAAATTATTTCACCATTTCTCGCTGGTTGGCTGCCCAATTTTATCGGACTGGCGATCGGCGGTTGGCTGATTGCTCAGGTTGCAAAATAGAATTGGCGATCGCTCTAGCAAATTGAGGTAGGGGCAATTCATGAATTGCCCCTACCTCAATTTTTAGATCGGTTTAACTAACTTTAAATTGCTCCTTCGCTGTCGTAAAAGCTTCCGCCATTACTGCTTGAATCTGCTGAGGATCTGGGGTTTTGCCACCCATCAGATCGCCGAAGTAGACACAAGCACCTTCCCCCAATGCCACCGTATATGCTGCCGCCCACGAAGCCGAAATAATACTCCCAAAACCAGGAATAAATTTGATTAACTGGCGAGCGACTAATTGGGCGACAAAACCACCCGCGATCGCGCTGACAACCCCACCAGCTTGAGATGGCGTCAGTGTTTGGCCGTACAGCTTGCCGATGAGTCCCACCATCGAGACTTGAATGGCCGTGAGGACGGGTAAATCGGCAAAGGGCAAGGGAATTGCCGCCACAGTTGCCGCTGCGATCGAACACGGTAAAATATAGTGACGCGCGACATCGCGATAGATATTCCCTAATCTGTCACCGGAATTGCCATCAAGTGGCGATTTACCAGCATCGAGTAATTGAGAGATCGCTCTAGATTCGGCTTCGGGCAGGAGATCGGCTAGAGCTGTCCGCATCGTCTCCAGACCATAAAATTCGGGCGTGTAGCCATCTTCAACCAAAGTGAAGTCAATTAGCACCGATCGATCGAATAGCCCGGTAAATGCCTGCTCGATTGCTCTAAAGGCGCGATCTACTGACTCGATGCTCGTCGGTTCTACTGGATGCTCGATTTGGGAGGTTGGATAAATTTCATGCAGACAAGTCACTGCTAATAAACAGGGAATCTGCGGATATTTTTGACGTAATTCGCTGGCGATCTGGCGCAGCGTATCGATCGCAAAATCATTGATTTTCACCGTCAGAATGATGATGCGGGGGCGATTTGTTTCGGTATCCAGATCGCCGATCAGTTCTTGGATCAGACTATTCGGATCGCGATCGACATCCCCCAAACCTACGGTATCAGTAAAGACGAGCAATGGTAGTTCGCTCGAAGGATAGTTATAGCGTGCAGTCGATTGGGTGTGGGGGCGAAAACCTTGGCCGACGATTTCTGCTGATACGCCTGTCAACCCCCGCACGATCGAACTTTTCCCCGCTTGGGGTTTGCCAATCAGCAACGCTTCTGTCGTGGGTAATTGGGCGCGAACGGTCGCCAAAATCTCGGCTACTTGAGTTTCATCGACACTAAACCATCTGCTCACAGTCTGCGCTGCTCGATCAACTGGCAAAATTTGCCGCGCTTTATCAGCAACCAGTTGGAATCCGCCAGCGATCCGATCTGGCCATGCATCCGATTTGGAATCGATTGCCGTTCGCGTTGGCAAAGCCTTTGCCTCAGCCAAAGCATCTCGTTCGCGGAGCGTCTCGGAGAGAAGAGAAGGCAGGTCTTCTCCTGAAGGAGAGGCTACGCCAACGATCAACGGTTGTTGTGGATCGGGATCAGGTGCTGATGCTTGAGGTGAAGAGGATTCTGATGGTTGCGGCACGATCTTTTAGGGAATGATGGCACTAGTAACTATCGTTATTATCCACGCGGTCGATCGTTCTCAATGGCGTGCTATTACGGTAGTATTAACCGTCGTTGGTCGTTGGCGTAGCCTCTCCTTCAGGAGAAGACCTGCCTTCTCTTCTCTCCGCGAATGAGACGCTTTGGCTGAGGCAAAGGCTTTGCCAACGCGAACGGCAATCGAGTCTGGAGCACTCAATTTGAGGCAAACCTGTTCTAACGGGGCTAAACCCACAATTCTCAACCCATCTAACGCTGCTAAATTGCCATTACACATTGACTGCCAAATTCACTGGTTGCCAAGGTTTCGGCTCGATCGCTTTTGTGCTCAAAGACTTAGTTGCCAGCAAGTCTTGAAATTCTGCAACCGTGCCTTCTGCCGATAAAATCGACATCAATAAACCCTCAAACTTAACATCGCCACCAGCCGCCGTCGGGAGGATAAACTTGGGCTTGAGCAATTCGCACAGATCTAGAGCACTAGCTTGACCTTTGATAACTGCACCGATTAATGGCAGCTTGAGATCGATCAATGGCGTAATCACGACATCGATATCGGCTGCTTGGGCGAGAGTGGGCGAATGATAGCCGTGGGGTTCGTAATAGAGACTGGTACTATCTGCACGCAAGATATAGCCATTTTCGATCGCGGTGGGGCCGACTGGCGATCCGGGGACGGCTTTAATTTCGATCTCGGCGAAGCGATAACTCTCGCCAGGAGCTAAGGCAGTCACTGTTTGGTAGCCGAGCTTTTGGACAACTTTGGCGGCACTGGGAGAACCAATGACGGGAATCGATCGATCTAAAACCTTTAGAGTCGGTGGATGCGCGTGGTCGGGCAGACCTTGAGAGAGTAAAATCAGGTCGATATTATCGGGGATGGGTCGATCGACTGTTTTGGTGCCTTGAAACAACCAGGGGAGATCGCCGAAGCTGAGATTGCCGACTAGCCAAGGGTCTAATAAAATATTTTTGCCGCCCAGTTCGATGAGCCAGGAGTTACTGTCGAGCCAGGTGAGTTGCATAAACTTTATAGATCCAGTGAGATTATTTACGTAATTTAACACTGACGCGATCGAGATTGCTACAAGCTGGTTGACAGGCGAACTCAGCATTTGGGTTGACGCAGGTCAACCCAGACTATGGCTATACGCGATCTCACTACTCGACTAGGCAGCTAATCAACTGCTAGGCGATAGTTAATGTCTGACCATTGGACAAACCGGTGAAATTATATGTGGTGCTACCCGCGATGAGTTGCTCGAATTCGGAAGTGTTCATCGTGAGGCCATTACTAGTGAAGCTCACTGTCGCTCCCGAAATGCCAATCGTATAAATTCCGGTTGTCAATTCCAGATGATCGGTGCCGCTACCGCCATCAAAGTTGCCACTCCCAAATCCTTGGAGGAGATCGCTACCCGCTCCCAGCAAAGTGACGCCATTACCACCAAAACCACCCCGCAAGACATCCACGATGTCGTTACCAGCACCAGTATCAATCGTGCTATCGTTCAAAATGCCGAAACCATTAGTACCAATCCCAGTAATGGTGTCATTGCCAGTGCCAGTCTCGATCGTGCCAGTGTTGTAGATGCCAGCGAAGCTACCAGTACCAGTAATTGCGTCATTGCCAGCTCCGGTATCGATCGTCCCCAGGTTGCTGATACCGACGCTGGCGAAGCCAGTGCCAGTAGCCGTGATGGTATCATCGCCAGCTCCGGTATCGATCGTGCCGCCGACCGCGTCTGGTCTAGGGTTGTTAGTACTGTTTAAGATGCCATAGGCGCTGCCAGTACTAGTAATGGTGTCATTGCCATCCCCAGTAGAGATCGAGACACCGGCGTTCAAGCTGACGATGCCGTAGCCGCTGTTAGTATTCGTGGCGATGATGGTATCGTTGCCAGCTCCGGTATCGATGGTGCCAAGCGTGTCGATGAAGATGCCACCAGTACCAGTAATGATATCGTTGCCATCCCCAGTGTTAATACTGCCTTTGGATGAGGTGGAGCCGGAGAAACTGCCAATTGAGATGCCATTACCACTCCCACTACCATTCCCAATACCAGTAATGATGTCGTTGCCAGATCCAGTATCGATACTACCTTCTTCGGTGCAGGTGATACCCGCAATGGTGCCAGTGCCAATAATGCTGTCATCGCCATTCCCGGTATTAATGGTGCCCTTGAGAACGCTGGCGATACCCGCTCCATTGCCAGTGGTCGTGCCAATTAGCCGATCGTCACCATTACCAGTATCGATCGTGGCGGTGCCACTTTCGTCAAAGCTACCGTTGTAGATACCCCAGTCGCCAATGCTCGTGCCAATAATATAGTCATCACCATTTCCAGTATTGATGGTACCTCCCGCCCCGTTACTGACGCCACCACTTAGACCATCACCAGCGATCGTGTCGATACCGTTGCCGGTATCGATATTGCCGAAGTTTACGACACCGCTAGGGAAGTTACCGGTCGCATAGCCACTGATTTCGTCGTCGCCACTACCAGTATCGATCGTGCCGTCGTTGAGGATGCCAATAGTGTTGTTACTAGTAGAGCTGGTTTGACTGGCAGAGCCAGTAATTTTGTCCTTGCCATTACCTGTCTCGATCGTGGCATTAAACTCGTTGTAGATGCCAACGTTACCATAGCCAGTAATTTCGTCATTACCATTCTCTGTCTCGATCTTGCCGTTGGACTTATTGAAAATGCCAACAGTGCGTAAACCATAAAAGAGGACATTCTGGGGAGTTGCGCCAGTTCCGGTAATTTTATCGTCACCATTAAGGGTGTTGGCAGTACCAGTATTGGTGATTTCTTCAGTTCCCGATCGGGGGATAATATCAGCCTGATTGGTAAACGTTAGATTTGAAAGGTTGATTGTCATAATTGAAAATCTCGGAATTAGATATCAAGAAAATCTGTAACTATCCGTTCGGGCAAGTGTAGAGGCTGAATGCGGAGCAGTCTCATCACCCCAGATCGGAAAATTTGAAGTTTAAGTATTATTTTTCAGATAAATTCATATTACATCAGAGCTGGAACTCGCGTAACTTTAACTATTGCCACTCCGATCGATCCTGAGGCAATCCTCATGGCAGCGGCATCGAGTGGCTAACGATGTGGATCGATCGGTTGGCCAGGGCATCATAGTTGCGACAGAGATTAATTCGTGACCCAAAGCTTCAATTAAGATAGTGATTAGTGAAGCAACACATCAACGATCGATTAAATTGCCGATGCCTGTATCTCAACCATCGACTGCATCTCTACCGTTACCGCCTGGTAAAGCTGGTTTACCCTGGATTGGCGAGACGATTTCATTTTTGACCGATCCAGATTTTGCGACCAAGCGGCGGCAACAGTATGGGGCAATTTTTCGGACGCATATTATCGGGAAGCCGACGGTCGTGATGAGTGGAGCGGCTGCCAATAAATTCATTTTGGCGACTCACTTTGACAAGTTTTCCTGGCGCGATGGTTGGCCGGATAATTTTAAAGAACTGTTGGGGGCGTCTTTATTTCTTCAAGAAGGAGTGGAGCATCAGCGCAATCGCAAATTGTTGATGCCAGCATTTCATGGCAAAGCCCTGGTAAATTATGTGGAAACGATCAATGAGATTACCGATCGCTATCTGGCTAAATGGTCGCAAACTGATGAGCTGACGTGGTTTCCCGAACTCAAAAATCTCACTTTTGAAATTGCCAGCGTCCTGCTAATCGGCAGTGCCCCAGGGGCAGAGACGACTGAATTGAGTCGGTTGTTTACCGAGTTGACGAATGGTTTATTTACCTTGCCGCTGAAGTGGAGCTATACGACTTATGGCCGCGCGATCGCGGCTAGAGATAAATTGCTAGCTCACATTGAAACCGTCGTCTTGGAGCGGCAACAACAGCCCACTCAGGATGCCTTGGGATTGCTAGTCCAGAGTCAAGATGAGGATGGCCTGCGATTGAGTGTGGCCGAACTCAAGGTGCAGGCGTTATTGTTACTATTCGCCGGACATGAGACAACGACATCGCTGATTGCCTCGCTGTGTCTGGCACTAGCCCAGCATCCTGAAATTTTGGCTCAAGCTAGAGCCGAACAGGTACAAATTGGATTGGACGCACCAATCTCGATCGATAGTCTCAAGCAGATGACCTATCTTGATCGCGTATTGCGGGAAGTAGAGCGCATGTATCCGCCCGTTGGCGGTGGCTTTCGGGGTGTGGTGGAGGAATTTGAATTCAATGGCTATCGAGTGCCGAAGGGTTGGCAAGTACTGTATCGGATTCCCGAAGCACATTTCGACGAGGCGGTATATCCGCATCCAAATAACTTCGATCCCGACAGGTTTGCCCCAGAACGATATGAATCCAAGCCGTCAGATTATACCCCTCTTCTATCACTCTAGGAGAGATAAAATGAATAAAAATTCAATTGTCATGAGGAGTTAAAAGCACAACTACAGAGATTAACATAGGCAATCAACGTATTAAAACTCTGCTCCAAAAGTAGATTGCCAAAAACA
>NZ_JANNDR010000480.1:0-6293 GCF_031378165.1 Chamaesiphon sp. OTE_75_metabat_556 | reverse complement strand
CCTAACTTATGGACATCAGTAAACTATTTGCAGCAGGGGGTGTCGTGATGTATCCTTTGCTATTAGCCTCGATTCTCGTCGTTACCTTGGCGATCGAACGGCTCTATTTTTGGTTCAAAATCGGGCGGAGACAGCAACCTTTAATTCAGACAGTTTTAGATTTATATCAACACCGATCGCCCCTAGTTATCGATAGACTCGATCTCGATCGTGACTTACCGATCGCCCGTATTTTTCATGCAGCGATCGCCTTAAAAGATACCACTCCCGATGAATTTCGACTGGCACTAGAAAGCGAAGCACATCAAGAAATTCCCAGCCTCCGGCGGTTTAACAATGTCTTCGATGCAGTAATTAGTCTCGCGCCACTACTCGGCTTATTAGGTACTATTCTCGGTTTAATTGAATCTTTCTCCGCTCTCAATATCGGTACTGGTGGTAATACTAATACTCCCGCGATCGCCGGAATTGGTATGGCTCTAATTGCGACAGCATCTGGGTTAGTAGTCGCGATCGTCGCGTCCATTTGTGCCAACCTATTTCGCGGATTATATCAACGCCAACTCGCCCAAATTCAAGCATCCACCAGTCAATTAGAACTACTCCACCGCCGTCAGTGGGAAGACAGGAAGGGATCTCTGGATGAGACGTTGTTGGATTTTACTCAGTGAAGGGATGTATGATTACAAGTTTTTTAAACCATAAATTGAAGGAGTGAAATAATACTCTCCGCCTTTGAGTGTCACGAAACCCTTGAATAACGAAGATTTCTCGCATTTGGTCGAACCGTATTCGGGGAACCAGGTCTGTGGTATGCTACCGCCCTGACCGATTACCGGGTCGATGCCGATCTTCTCTTTTGGAAATTTCTCGTTATTCACCCACTGGGTTTGCATGAACTGGAATTGCTTTTCAATTGAAGCCTGATAGCTCATAAACAGTAATCCAACGCCATCATTGGGTTTGTCAATGAATTCTTTTGAGTCAGGATCTTGAAGTCGGCTACCATAGGTAATCCCACGGCGAGCCATTTGTACTGACTTATCAAAGTCAAGCCCCCCAGGACTCGATCCGCGAGGATTGGATTTGCGAATGTGGGCATGAAAAGGGCATTTTGACCCATCGGAGTCGTCACTGTAGTCGAAGTTATTAACTACTGGCACACCGTCCTCTTTAACGTTCAAAGTAACTGGTGTTCCATCTTCAAACCGACCGACAACCATCGCCCCTGCTCGTTCGCCATCGTCTCCTTTGAGTCCTATTGTTTCGCCAAGCTGTTCTTCAGATCGCTTAAAGCCAGCGACATTCTGTTCCAATTTGCGAAAAACAAAGAAACTGCCAAAGCCACTCGTTTCAAGGGGATCTGGTGCCAAAAATTGTCCGAGCGGTGCCGTCGGATCGTACCGATCTATACCGCCCCCGTTCTGACTTGTTTCTTTATCTATTGCACTCTGAATCATCAACGGCTGAGAACGACCATCCACATAGCCAAAATGCTCGACACCTTCACCGTCAGCGTTTTTGTAAGCACGACCTTCCTGCACGAACATGACTTCAAAGGGACTGTCTTCTTTTTCAAAATCTTTAACCATCTGCCCGATGATTCGGGCGAGTTTAATCTCGCTATCATAGGCTAGTAGCAACATCACATCACTCGATCGATTGAGTTCGGTTTGCCATGACTTGGTAGAACCGTCATCCAATACTGAGGTGTCAGCAGCCATTCCTCCAGAAAATGCTCCAAAACCACTAAACTTGTTGCCATGTCCAAATCGATCGAGACCAGCTTTGCTCAAAAATACCAGCCGGACGACTCCGCCCGGAACTCGTTTCGCCTTGAATTTTTTGGTCTCTTCGTGCTGTGTAAAAGCATCTGTTACTGGGTAGTGTTGGAGAAATTCACGAGCTTTATCGATATGTTTGATGGTGAGAAAAAGCAACACTACATGCTCGCGTCCATGACCCTTCAGAATGTTAGCCTGAATGTTTTTCATGAAATGTTCCACCCGATCGCTCATTACTGTGTCATCAAGCGGTTTAGTTAGAATTTCCATTTACGGTTCTCCAGTTATTAATTAAGTGTCAAAAGTAAAGTATGCTACGTTTGCCCTCGATTGATCGGGAATGATCACAGCCGTTAGCTTGGGGATTTCATCTCTGAAATAGCTTGTATTTAAGGATTTCGGGTACTATGTCTTAACTGTAATGGCAGTTGCTATATTTTTTTTGACACTAGTATTTATCATGTAGTTTCAGTCTAAAGTCAGGTGCTCCAGATGATGACTATTCCCTAACATTTTGTAATGTTTTCTCGCGATCTCAAACACCACGATCTCACCATCTTTCTGAGTGGCTGGTTTGGCGGTGGCATTCCCGCCGTTGAGAACAGTTAAGGCCGATCGACTTTACTTCCGAATTAGTACGCCCCAAATTACGAATAACAGGAGTGCGATATAGCTACCCACAAATAACCAGTCCTGCCAAGTATCTTGTGTTTCCACTGTCATAAATCCTGATCGCTATTTCCACATTATAATCATAAAAGATTAGCTCAATGTGCTGACAATGCTAGGCTCTGTCGATCTTCTCAGGACTTTTGCAGGAGGTCTACTATCCTCTATCCTCTAAACAATGCGTCTTCCCCCCAATCCCGATCGCACGCCAGATATCAACGTCGTTGCCCTCATTGACGTCCTATTTGCAATTTTGACCTTTTTTATCATTACGTCCCTGACACTGACGCGGAACGAGAGTTTGCCTGTCAACTTACCCACCGCTGGAACGGGTAAAAGTCAAACGCAAACCAAGATGATTGTCAGTATCGATGCTCAAGGTGCGATCGCCCTCAATCGGCAGCTAGTCAAAGTAGAAACTCTAGTCCCCAAACTTCAATCCCTAATTGCCAAAGAGGGACAAACCCTCGTCATTATCAATGCCGACGAACGGGTAGAGCATAGGCGAGTAGTAGCTGTTATGGATCGGGTGCGTCAGATTCCTGGAGTGAAACTTGCGATCGCCACTCAGCGTAAATAGATTGGATTCGATCGATCTGAGGATACCTTGCTAGCGACGATCTCACTCGATCGTAACAATACGGTAAACTATAAGACCGAACTCGGTTCTACTGGGGAGCAGCCAGTGGAGGTAACGGGGAAAGTTTGGTGCAAAGCCAACGCTGTCTCGCAACTGTAAACCGATGCACTCGTGCATCGATAAGTCAGGATGCCCGCCGAGGTGTAGATATTCCCATTTGTGCGAGATACACAGAATTAAAGTAACATGGCCAAAAAAATTCCCGTCACCGTCATTACCGGATTCCTTGGTAGCGGTAAAACCACGCTGATCCGACATTTACTCACCCACAATCAAGGACGCAGAATTGCGGTGATTGTCAATGAATTTGGGGAATTGGGTATCGATGGTGAGTTGTTGCGCTCCTGCCAAGTTTGCCCCGATGATGAGGTTGAATCACCCAATAATATTGTCGAACTTACCAACGGTTGCTTGTGCTGTACGGTACAAGAAGAATTTTTACCGACAATGCAGGCTCTAATTGCCCGTCGCGATGACATTGACTGTATCTTAATCGAAACATCCGGTTTGGCACTGCCCAAGCCGCTAATTACCGCCTTCAGATGGCCGGAGATTCGCACCGCAGCGACGGTAGATGCGGTGATTACGGTGGTCGATTGTGATGCGGTGGCAGATGGACGGTTTGCCAGCGATCCGGCGGCTGTAGACGCGCTCAGACAGGAGGATGAAAATCTCGATCACGAGACACCATTGCAAGAGTTATTTGAGGATCAGTTAGCTTGTGCGGATCTGGTAATTTTAAACAAAGCCGACTTAGTCACTACCGAGCAATATCAACAAACGATCGATCTAGTCAACCAAGAACTCCCCCGCGCTGTGAAAATTATTACGAGCGATCGGGGTATCGTAGATGTAGAGACAATATTAGGATTGAATGCCGCAGTGGAAGACCATCTCGAACAGCGTCCGAGCCATCACGATACCGAGGAAGAACACGATCACGACGATGAGATCGATTCGACACATCTGGTTTTGGACTATGAATTTAACCCCGAACAATTGCGTCAACAATTAGAACTTCTCGTTAAAGAACAAGAAATCTACCGCATTAAAGGCTTCGTTGCCGTTCCCAATAAACCGATGCGGTTAGTCATTCAAGGCGTCGGCAATCGGTTCGAGCAATTTTACGATCGACCCTGGCGCACCGATGAGCGTCGCCAGACTAAACTAGTATTCATCGGTCACTCGATCGACCCTGTCGCGATCGCTACTGCTTTAGCTGTTGATACAGATAGAGAATTGGATCTCGTCTAATTTAGTTAAATATGGCCAAACTTCGATCAAGTCAACCGACCGTGAATCGAGCAGTTTATAGATGGTGACAAAAATCAAAATCAAAATAATTTGAGGTTTTATAATGGTTGCAGTAAAAGATTGTGCGCCACGATTCATTCCCGCAGAATATTTTGCATGGGAAGAACAGCAATTAGAACGCCATGAATATATTGATGGTGAAGTTTATGCGATGAGTGGTGGCACTGTCAATCATAGTGAAATTGCAGCAAAGTTTAATCGGTTATTGGGAAATCATTTAGAGGAGAGTGGCTGTAGAACGCTTAACTCTGATGCCAGGATTAACATCTTAGAAACTGATGACTATAGTTATCCCGATGGAAGTGTGACTTGTGATGAGCGAGACAAAAGTAATACTCAATATATTGTTTATCCATGTCTGATAGTTGAGGTTTTATCTGATAGTACTGAAGCTTACGATTCTCCTTTGGAGACGCTACGCGAACGTGGTGAAAAGTTCTATAGGTATCGTCGCAATCCAATTTTGCAGGATTATGTTTTGGTTAGTGCTAAATCGATCTCGATTGATATTTATCATAAGAATGATGCGGGTGAATGGGTAATTATTAATTATCGGGCTGGAGATATTATCGAACTTAAAAGTATCAATCTCAGTTTCCCGATCGAGCAAGTCTATCGCGGGATTGTATTTGAGTAATAGTAAATCGATTAGATAATTTGATTTCGATAGTTTAAATCTAACTGATGGGCATTGCCCACCTTACGAATTAACTCTTCTTTACTCCTTTCTTAAATATACCCAGTCCAACAATTTACATGGAATCAGTGACTCAGGGGCATCTATTCTTCTACATTCTACATCCATTTTGAGCGTGGGAATAGAAGCTATTACTTCAGTAGCAATACATTCCATTGATTCTTTTTCTTCCTCTGTGAATTCGCCATCAAAGTAGAAATTAATCATGATTTTAGATTCATCCCATCCACAAGTTATACCTCTGATGTTAGGTGTGATTTCATGCAGTAATGCAAATTGTATAGTAAGTAGTAAGGTAGTTCTAAGGTTGAAGTTTTCCATTTCTCTGTAAAATCATTAACATGATTTATTGGACAAATACAGATAAGCAATAGCAATCATATATGAGGAAAGACCAACAAACGATTATATTACTGATTTAATTAGCCAAGTATCGAGAATGTTTAATAAATCGTTGTGATAGCAAACAGCTATCAACTATCAACTATCAACTATCAATTCCCCAGATGGATATTCCTCGTTTACATCCAGATACGATCGAAGAAGTTAAAGCCAAAGTCGATATCGTTGATGTTGTCGGCGGGCATGTCGTGCTCAAAAAACGGGGTAAGGATTATTTAGGTTCTTGTCCATTTCATCAAGAAAAATCACCGAGTTTTTCTGTTAGTCCTACCAAGCAGATGTATTACTGCTTTGGTTGTCAGGCGGGGGGAAATGCGATTACTTTCTTGATGGAGTTGGGGAAGCAGTCGTTTACAGAAGTTGTCTTAGATTTAGCCCGCAGATATCAGGTTCCAGTTCAAACATTGGAGCCGGAACAGCGTCAGGAGTTACAGCGGCGATTGTCCCAGCGGGAGCAGTTATATGAAATTATGGCGATAACTGCTAATTTTTATCAGCACGCACTCAATCAGCCCCAGGGAGAAATAGCTCTCAAATATCTACAGGAAGAACGCGCTTTTAGTGACGAAACAATTCAAGGTTTTCAACTCGGTTATGCTCCGGCTGGTTGGGAAACTTTAGCTAATTATTTGATCGAGCAAAAGAAATTTCCACCGCAATCGATTGTAGCGGCTGGACTAGCGATCGCACGTAAGGATGGCAATAGTTACTATGACAGATTTCGAGATCGATTGATGATTCCGATTCTCGATTTACGAGGGCGAGTTATTGGTTTTGGTGGGCGGAC
>NZ_JANNDR010000479.1:0-22377 GCF_031378165.1 Chamaesiphon sp. OTE_75_metabat_556 | reverse complement strand
CACAAATCCGAACTCGTCCAGCGCGTGACGATCGACAGTAGCACATTCGCCCTGACGCTCCACGATCGCGAAGGTAAACTATTACCAAAAAACCGCCTCTCCGCCGGGGAAAAACAACTGCTCGCGATCGCCTTATTATGGGGATTAGCACGGGTATCGGGACGACAATTACCGATCGCGATCGATACACCTTTAGGAAGGCTTGATTCTTCACATCGCACTAATCTGATCGAACGATATTTTCCCGCAGCCAGCGAGCAAGTAATTTTATTATCTACAGATACTGAAATCGCTGAAAGTGAGGTGACAAATTTACGCGAACAGGGTGCAATTACGCGGGAATATTTATTAGCACACGATCCCAGTCAGCAGCGTACCGAGGTTAAATCCGGATATTTTTGGTAGTCTTAGTAGATCGCAAAGAATTGAGTCAGAAAGTTAATGGTCAACCTGTTATTACCTACCGTGAGTTCGATCGAGTGTTACCCTAACTATAGATATTTTAAAGAATAAAACTCAACTTATTATTCATTTGCTGGAACAGGAACACCGTGGCGGGGCTTAGCACCAAAGTTGCCTTTCATCTTGCAATGCCACTCGCTAAAATCATCCACAAAACAGAAGCCCTTAGCTCCCACAATAATATATTCGAGACATGTTGAGGCGTTTGCACCACAGGTATAATTCGCGAAACTACCTCGGATCGGGTAGAGGGGCTTTCTGACATCTACGGTAATGTTCTCTCTTGAACTACTGATAGCTTCTCTAATATTGTCTACGTTAGCTGCGTTGACAAAAATAGGTTTTGGAGACATCTCCATTTTGAGATTGCGGACGATTGTTACGCTACCGACACCTTTACTATAAAGTTCCGAACCACAAATAAAGTAAGCCTTTGCCTGTGCGAGGGTCGGTGCGCCTTTGGTTGGACTTTTTCGCGATGCACAAGTACGCGGAGCGGGTCCGGCTAAAGCTGGCTCACTAAGTTGGAAAGATGTTGAAAGTCCTAATAATGTATATCCAACGATTCCAACGATGAATTTTAGTTTCATATTGCTTGATTGTAACTTTTATAAATTTTGCAACTAAATGCAATATATGATACCATGTTTTTGTAGCAATACACACTCAAAATCCAAAGATCGGTTAATTAGCTGAAGTGTGGCGATCTAGCTTCTAAATTGGAGTTATATTCTCATGAGATTCGATCGCTTTATTACAAGCTGTAAATTAGGTATGGTGGGCAGTGCCCACCATACCTAATCGCTGCAATTTGAATGAATTCTGTAAAACTTATCGCATTTATAAAACTCGTCGTGTTTTTTGCTCTGTCAACGATCGGCGGTATGAATATTTTCTACATTATGGTTCGGGGCATGATAAATGCACCAGGCTTAAAATGGCCATTCACTCAGTTTTTTGTCTACGAACCCGGTCTTGGTTTTTTCCAGTTAATCGTACTCCTATTGGTGGCGTTGGGTTTACGATTTTATCTGCTATTTGCCAGAAATAGTCCGGCGAAAATACTATTAAACCGGATGGCTTGGGCCGTATTAATCGTGCTATTGGGGATTGAAGGGTTAATAATTGCTGACTTTGAGGATTTAATTTAGGGTGTTGGTGGATTGAGAGCGCGTTAACAACTGCTAAGATGATGACTAAAATCCCAAATCCATTTGGGCAGCTTTGGCGGCGACGAGAATTTCTTCATCTGATTTGGTGCCCCAGTCGGGATCGCCAATTTCTTCGTAGAATTTTTGGTCGTAGGGACGAGTTCTGACTACCACTGGCATCGGGACGGCATGTCCTAAGACTAAGGCTTGTTGTTTGGAATCTAATTTAGCTAGGACAGATTTTAAGCCCTGCGCACCCGATACGCCAGTAAAGATCGCATCGATATCTTTTTCATCATTAATTAAGGCGGTAATTCGCGTCCCAATTTGGGACATAATTTCATTATCAATGCCTGATGGCCGTTGATCGACAATTAATAATGTCACGAAAAACTTTCGCATTTCGCGCGCGATCGTTCCGAAGATGGTACTCTTGGCGATCGCTGGATCTAAGAAACGATGGGCTTCCTCGATCGTGATAATTAAGGGATATGGTCGATCGGCTTCTTGCTTACTCTGGAGATATAGCTCTGCTTTATCTACATACATTTTATGAATCCGGCGGGTGAGCATATTTGTCACCAACATATAAGAGAGTAAATCTGATTGATTGCCAAATTCAATTACGATATTTTTACCAGCTTTCAAGGATTGCATCAAACTTTTGAGATTATCTTGACGGCTGATCGGCCGCAGATATTTGAGCTTTTCCAGTCGCATTAATTTGCGTTGTAAAGATGAGATCGATCCTTTATGTCCTTTGCCCGATTCGCAGAAGACAGTGATATCTTCATTGGTCATTTCTAACAGCCGACTAATCCAGCTATTGCCATATTCACTCGCCAGGATATTGGCATTGTCTAGAGCGGCATCGGATAAACCTAATTCGCGCGATACTAATTGCAAGTCTTCGATCTCGATCATCTCGTAAGTGAGATAGAGATCCTGCGCGTCGCGAATCCCCCGATTGCGACTGGATTCGGGATCGAGCGTATAGACAACCACCTCGTTGGGAAATAATTGCCGTAAGCCTTTGACGGTGCGGACATTTTTGCCTTCTTGCACTGCTTCCCAACCATATTCGGAGTGCATATCAAAGATCAGATTGACGGCGACTTTTTTGCGGATCACGCCAGCCAATAATAGCCGCGTCAGAAATGATTTCCCCGTCCCTGATTTCCCAAATACGCCGTTACTGCGTTCGACAAACTTCTTGAGATCCAGACAGACAGGCACATCCATATCTAGTGGTTGCCCGATCGAAAAATTCTTGCGCGTCGGATCGTCTTCCCAACCAAATACCGATCGAAAGTCGTTCTCATTGGCATCATATACCTGACTGAAGTGGCTGGGAACCGTCTTAACCGGTAACAGCTCCCATTCCATGTTTGTCTGGGCTTCAAAGGAAGCTAATGGAGCTTTGCCATTTTCAGCTTTGGCTTTTTTACCTTTACCATTCCCATTCAAACTCGCCCCCCCATTGAGCGAGGGTGGAATTTGGCTGAATTTATTGAGCATCAACATCGGCGACAGATTTACCGTCCCATAAGTCCCACTCCCCGACAAAACATCGAGCAAAAAGTCATCTTCGGGATGTGGTGGATTGACTAAAATTCGATCGCTCGATGTGCCCAAACAGACATCTGTTAACAAGCAAAAAAAGTCATATTGTCGCCCCCGCACTACCAAAAATTTGCCCACCCGCATATCTTCAACGGAGATATCTGGGTGCAGTCTTACTTCCAAGCCACCAGTGAGCGAACCTTCAATTACTGAGCCGAGGGGTTTATTCATATATTGGGTAGATACTAAATTGGGATGTGCCCAAACCCTCACCGCTGAATTTTTACGGGTTGGATCTTATTTTTATTAGTCTTAGCACAAACTTACCATCATTGCGCGATCGATCTTGTTGCTAATTAACTTAAATTTCGCAGATTTGGATGTTTAGTTACTCAGTGCCACCAGTGATCGAGTGCCGGATTTTGTCGATTGTCGATCGCCGCTCGAAAAGTCAAATAGCGGCTATGCCGTCGTTTGGTATGTTCAAAGCTGAGTATTAATTATTACATGATATTAACCAAAATCGGATCGCAATCGATCGATCGTTCTCATCAATAGCTCATCTTCTCAGAAACGATCGAGCCACGATCGGCCGATCGACTACACTACGATCGAGCCAACATAGCATATTAAAGCCTAAAGAGCTGTGACCGCGATCCCTGAGAATTATGTAGAGATATATCACAATCTCTGAATCTTGCTAATAAATGTTGCAGCAGCTTGATTTGTTTGATAATGTGTGTTTAGCAAACAACGCTTCATGCTAACTGCTCAAATTAATTAACTTCATTAACGAGGTGTACCATGTTCGATCGCTTTCATCTCCCATCACTTTGAACGAGCGATCCGCCTGGGTACGTAAGTTTGAGTGTTGCCATCACTAATGAATGGCCGCAAATATCGATTTCGCTCTAATTTGCCACTAGTTCACAAGTCCAGAGTGTTTAAGTCATCAGTATTCGATCGTCAATTTAAGTTCTGAGTTCCCGGATGCTCACTGCTGAGGCCAGAAATCAACATCCATGTGCGCATGGCTAGATTTGTGCTGAATGTCCGGTGAGATCTTACTCTTTGGAGATATTTAGAAGATGAAACTACAAGGAAAAACCGCCCTCGTCACTGGGGCATCAAGGGGTATTGGTCAAGCAATTGCTTTTGAGCTAGCCAAACACGGCATTAAGCGATTATTAATCCTCGCCCGTAACGAGCAAAAATTGGCGGCAATGGCGATCGATCTCGCCGCGATGGGCATAGAAGTGATTCCCTTAGTCGTCGATCTGACCGACCGCGTGCGCGTCAATGTCGTCATCTCCCAAGCATGGCGCGATTACGGTCAAATTCATTTGCTGGTCAATTGTGCGGGTGTTGCCTATCAAGCACCATTCCTCCAGTCCAAGCTCCCCCACGTCCAAGAAGAGATCGCCATCAATCTGCTCGGCATGTATACTGTCACCCGCACGATCGCGCGGCGGATGGTATCGCAACGGGAAGGGACGATCGTCAATGTGGCTAGTCTGATGGGCAAAGTCGCCGCTCCCACCATGTCTACCTACTCAGCGACCAAATTTGCCATTCTCGGTTTTACTCAAGCCTTACGCGGCGAATTGGCCAGCCACAATGTCCAGGTGATGTCGTTATTACCAACGCTGACAGATACCGATATGGTGCGAGACTTGCAATTATTTCGCGGGTTGAGTCCGATGTCACCCCAGCGGGTCGCCCAGGCATTGATCCGGGGGATCGAGCGCAACGATCGCGAAATTATGATCGGGTGGCAAAGTCATCTGGCCGTGTGGAGCAATTACTTAGTCCCACGACTGGTCGAACGGGCGATCCAATTTGCCGCACCCCAGCCCAGCCGTGATCGAGCTTGGTTACGGTCATTAGGAGCCAGAGGCTAACTTCAGTTCGCCAGTGACAATCGATCGCCGATTGTTAAAAAATGAGAGTGTCAGATCGGTGTCGATTTGATGCTCTCATTTTTTGCATTGCCGATCTGAAATATGTTTTTATTGCTCAAATCACCCCTCTACTCCCTATGTTGTAATATTAGTCACATAGCTTGCGCGATCGTACCGAACAAACACAGGAGAATGGGTTATATTAGTCAGAGATACAAAGTAGTAGTCAACATCGGCATGGTTGAAAGTCAGGGCTTGACACCAAAATTGACGTCTCCGGCACTCCCGCAAATACTTAAGTATAAAAAGCTATGAAAACTAGTCAGCACTAGTTTTCGGAGCAGACTTGTCTCGGCTCATCCTCTTGTATTTTGATGCAACTATGTTCGCAAATCTCATTGCTAGAATTCACGATTGCTCGCGAGTGGAAGATATCCTGCAAGCAAGTGTCGAAAGCGTCAAACAGTCTCTTAACTGCGATCGGGCAGTCGTCTATAGTTTGCAGTCCGAGAGTTTAGGTCAGGTAGTAGCCGAGTCAGTTGCCCCAGAATTTCCGAGATCGATCGCCACCACGATCGAAGATCCATGCTTTATGTCGAGACATATCGACAGTTATCGCCAGGGGCGCGTCAGTGCGATCGATAATATTTACGAGGCACGGATTACGCCCTGTCATATCGAGACGCTCGAAAGGCTAGCGGTCAAAGCCAATTTGGTAGTGCCATTATTACTGCCCGATGGTGAGATCTATGGCTTGTTAATTATGCATCAATGCTCCGCACCCCGCGAGTGGAATCAAGCAGAAATCACACTTGCGACTCAGATGGCTTTGCAAATTGGGTGGGCTGTAGCTAACGCGATCAGATGGGCAGAGTGTCAAAGCCTTAAACTCGCGATCGATTGCCAGAAGTACTATCACGATCTATTGATAACTGCTACCCAAAAAATCCATCAGGGCACTACGCGGCTGGAAGTATTGGAAATTGCGACTACTCAAGCCCAAACGCTGCTCGGTGTCGATCGGGCGATTGTCTATGGCACTTCGCCATCAAATTTGGGGAGAGTCTTTGCCGAAGCAACATTACCAGCTTTAGCACCGCTACAAGGAACGGTCATCGAAGATCCCTCATTGTCAGATCGCCGCCTGGAAGAATATCGGTATGGACGAGTCGAATCGATCGATAATATCCACGACACCGATGGCGATCCGAGTTCGTTAGAGAGCTTTGCCAAAATTGCCATCAAAGCGAGTATTGTCGTCCCGATTATGAGTGATGGGCAAGATTTGTTTGGGTTATTGTCCGTGCATCAGTGCTTCAACTACCGACAGTGGCAAGAGGTGGAAATCGATTGGTTGCGCCAGATCGGGATTCAAACTGGTCTGGCTCTAGTCAAAGCCCAGCTCCAAGAAGAAGTCACGGCGATGAAGTCTTCGCTCAAGCGTGCCGGAGTGGTCAAAGAGACAATTAGTACTGCCGATACCCAAGTGCAGCAGGTCAAAGAGTCGCTCACCAGTTCGATCCAAACTCTCGATGAATCCAAACATCTGATGCGGTTGCTCAGTCATGAAGTGGTGACACTTACGGAGAAGCTATCTAGTGAAGATATCAATCTCGTCCGGATTATCACCAAAAAGTTGCAAGCTAATGCTGAAGTAGCCACACATAGCACGCTGTCACTGCAATCTGAGGTGACAGAACTAGAAACCGTCGTCAATTCCGCCATTCAACTCTATAAATCTCGGAAAGCTAGCTAGGATAGATCCTTTGGGAGTCCCCGCTCCCCGCTATCTCTTTGGACATTACTGATTTGGAGCATGATTTATCTCTAAAATTTAGAGATTACCTAAACGGACGTGAATTCAGGATCAGGATTTTCGATTAATGACTCCTGGCTCCGTTTCCGAACCGCCACCAAAAAAACTCAAACCCACAGATCGATTCCCATTGCGAAGCTAATGCGAAGCGCGTTAAGCTGCCAACAGACAAACCCTTGTGCAGGGGAGTTTGAGGGGCGGCACCCCGCTCCTCAACGGGGGGACTGGGGGTCGAAACCCCCAGATCCGGGTTCTGCCCTCACTAGTAAAACTCGCAGCACACAAGTTCTAATCGTTTACCAATCGGCTTGCTACCAGCCGTTAGAACCGATCCTTATCCCGAACTGAATTTAATCTTACTTTTGATAAGCCGTCATCGGTTCTTTAATCAACCGAATATAAAGATGTCGGAACGTAGATTTAATCACCCGTGGCAACGCAAAATCGATCGGCATCAAAGCTTCGGGTAGCTTCCAATCGGGACAACTCAGATCGGCCGGACGCATGAGGGGAAACTCGATCGCCTCCAGCGCAGGAGCGAGTCCCAATCGGTGCGCCGCCGCCGCTGTCGGTACCAACTGCGCCTCGACATTCAAAACTGCCAACATCGCCACATCCAATGCAAATACGTCCGCAGATGCACCGAGAACGCCCAATTCCCTGGGTTCACCACCACTGGGGCCATTTCCCTCGTGGCCGACAATCCCATCGATAATCGTCAAATTTGGGCTAATTGCGCGGGCGGTTTCGACCAGCATCTCCCCAAATCTGTCCGCACTTTTGCCCGCTTCCATGTGCCACCAGGCTTTCATCTTGCCAGGAACGCACCCAAATAGATTTTTGACACCCAAGGTCATCGTCAGTTGCATGTGAGACTTGACTTTGGGGAGGTTAATTACGACATCAGCTTCGATCGCTTCTTTACTCAGCAGCAGATGATTGAAATTCTCGCTGGCTGTCTCATATCGTTTGCCATGAAATTCTACTACGGGCAAATCCAACTCCGCCATCATCGGCAGATAACCATTGGATTTAGCCACTCCCATCGCACTCCCAAAGGCGGGACTGTCACCAAAAAACGGCTGCCCACCCGCCGCAATTACCAGTTCGGCCACACATCTGACTAACTCTGGCCGCGTTACGCATTCTTTGGTCGGACGCGCACCAGTTAAGAGGTTCGGCTTGAGCAAGACGCGATCGCCAGGTTTGACGAATGCACTAATGCCACCAAGTGGGGCGAGGACTGCTGCTACTGCTGCTCGCAGTTGTTGAGCTTCGTAAGATGTGGCGCGAATGAGGCTGACAGTGGGAGACATAGTTTAGAGGGTAGAGGTTAGAGGTTAGAGGTTAGGCTGGAAACTAGCCACTATCTAAATTTCAGACGGTTTCAACTTATTATATCCTTCGCCTTATTGCTTTAAATTCCGGCAATCCCAGTTCAGTCAAGTCCGATCGCGCCACTGATGATGGCAACCGCGTTACAATACGATTGTTGCAACCATGACTGGATATGACTTCGATCGCTACACCGACTGTAAATTCGACTTGGATGTGGCGCGGACATCAGATTAATTATCAGTCTGCTGGCGGGACGGGCGCAGCCGTATTACTAATTCATGGCTTTGGGGCATCCGTCGGACATTGGCGCAAGAATCTGCCCGTATTAGCCGCAAATTGTCGGTGTTACGCGATCGAACTGATCGGCTTTGGTGGATCGGATAAACCAACGCCAGGAGCCGAAATTGAATATACCTTTGAAACCTGGGCGGAGCAGGTAGTTGATTTTTGTCGAGAAGTTATTGTCACTCCAACGATTTTAGGTGGAAACTCGATCGGCTGTATCGTAGCCCTGCAAGCTGCTGTAACCGAACCAAAATTATTTATAGGTGTAGCAATGCTCAATTGTTCGCTGCGATTATTACACGATCGCAAGCGTGCCGAAATGCCATTTTATCGTCGTTGGGGCGCACCAATCCTCCAGTCTATTCTCACTATACCTGCAATCGGTAAATTCTTTTTCCAGCAACTTGCCCAACGCAAAGTCGTTCGCAATATTCTCTTGCAAGCCTATCATCACCCCGAAGCTGTCACCGAAGAATTAATTGATATTCTAATGGCTCCCGCCGCCGATCCTGGTGCGGCGGATGTATTTTTGAAGTTTACTGCTTATTCGTGGGGGCCATTGCCCGAAGATCTCTTACCCCAATTAGCTTGTCCGGCGATCGCGATTTGGGGTGCCGCCGATCCGTGGGAACCGATCGATTTAGGACGAGAATTAATGGATGTAGCTACTGTCGATCGATTTGTAGAACTTCCCGATGTCGGTCACTGTCCCCAGGATGAAGCCCCCGAACTAGTCAATCCCCTTCTGCAAGAGTGGATTTCTCAGTTCGAGGTGGTGTAAAAAGTTAGCTTCAATTCACGCGACTGGGGAGATCTCCCTAAATTTTGCTGAAGATTTGCCACTAATCATCTAAATGAGCGTAGCGATTGAAGAGGAAATCGAGGGCATAATTACGTAAATCGATATAGGTGTCACTGGCCATAATTTGCTCACGATCACGCGGTCGATCGAAGGGGATATCCAGAATCTCACCGATCTTAGCGGCAGGGCCATTGGTCATCATCACCAAGCGATCGGCTAGATATAATGCCTCGTCAATATCGTGAGTAATCATCAACACAGTCACGCGATGTTCGCGCCAAATTTCCAGGAGTTCGTCTTGCAATTCTTCTTTGGTAATCGCATCGAGCGCACCGAAGGGTTCATCCAAGATCAATACCTGGGGTTTGATCGCTAGCGCGCGGGCGATTGCCACGCGTTGTTTCATCCCGCCGGAGAGCTGTCCGGGTTTTTTGCTGGCAGATTCGGTCAGTCCGACCATATTCAGGTGTTCGCGGACGATCTCTTTTTTCTGGGCTTCGGTATAAGTCGGATAAACAGCATCGACGGCGAGGTAGATGTTGTCATAGGCTGTCAGCCAGGGCAACAGACAGTAGTTTTGGAACACCATCATCCGATCGGGACCAGGTTCGGAGATCGGGCGATCTTGGAGGGTAACTTGGCCGCTAGTGGGGGTATTGAAACCGGACACCATGTTGAGCAGGGTGGATTTACCGCAACCAGAATGCCCGATCAGACAAATGAATTCACCTTCATCAACAGCGAGATCGATGCCATCGAGGATCGTGGCGGGGCCGTTAGCGGTGGGGTAAACTTTGGTAACTCGATCGATCGTCAGAAATGGCATGTGGTTTCACTTAAACATAAAGGATCGCGTGGAAAATCCCCTCCGAGGAGGGGTGCCCTACGGGCGGGGTGGGTCAGATCTTCGCACCAATTCAAGCTAATCTAACTCGACGTTTCTCACCTCCAACTCCCGATGAATGGGTTGATTGCGGAGATAATCAATCGGTTCATCAGGATTGAAGACTTGCCCATCGAAGAGTTGGAATGGATCGCGGTCGGGTTCGATGCCGATGTAACCTAATTGTTCGCAAGCAGTCAGGAAGTGATCTACCCGCCGGACTCTAGAGAGGATTTCAATGTGGTTTTTGGGGAATGGTGTCATCCCCCAGCGGGCGAGTTGAGTGAGAATCCACAGTCCTTCGACGCGGCGGGGACAGTTGGCATTTTCGACGTGGAATTGGTGGTAGCGGGGCAGAACTTCGGGGAGTGTATTCCCACCGCGATCGAATGGCCCGATTAAGCCAGGTTGGATGTATTTGGGAGCGATGTTGAGGTGCTGGGATAGGAGTGCGAGGATTTCTTTGCGATGGCGGGGTTCATCGCAGTATTCGCAGGCTTCGAGCACGGCACGGACGATCGCGCTGTGGGTATTCGGGTGCTGTTGTACCCAGGCTTCGGTAAATCCCAGTACTTTTTCGGGGTTCCCCGCCCAGATATCCAAGTCAGTAGCGATGACGAAGCCGATCCCTGCTTGGATGGCGACTGTATTCCAGGGTTCGCCGACACAGAAGCCGTCGATCTCGCCAGATCTCAATCGATCGACCATTTCTGGTGGGGGAATGACCACCAGATCGAGATCGGTATCGGGGTCGATGCCAGCGGATGCCAGCCAGTACCGGAGCATCAAGTTGTGCATCGAGCATTCATGGACGATCCCGATCGTCAGTTTGCGCTCGATAATTGTCGTTCTAATCGCCGCGTTAAGATTCTGGAGCGTCCGAATCCCTTTTTGGTAAAGCTGAGTACTCAGGGTGATGGCGTTGCCGTTACGGGAGAGGACGAGGGGGACGGAAATCGGGGTCACAGATCGCCCCTTCATGCCCAGTGTCAGGGCGAGAGGCAGTCCTGTCACCATTTGCGCGGCGTGTAGTTCGCCACCAACCACCCGATCGGCGATCGCGTCCCAGTTCGCCTCCGGCAAGAGATTGACCTGTTCGATCCCGTATTTGGCAAAGAAGCCTTTCTCCTTGGCAATAATCAGTGGTGCCGCATCGGTGAGGGGGATATAGCCGATATTAACGGTAGTTTGTTCGAGTTTTTTGGTTTGGGGGACGAGAATGGGCGTGGATTTGTTGGCTTGGCGTTGTTTGACGCGTTTTTGCTGATTGAGGAAGTTGATGATTTCACTGCGCATTGGGTAGTAGTCGGGGTGTTTGACTACCTCCATCCGGCGGCGGGGACGGGGTAAATCGACGGTCAGGATTTGGCCGATTTGGGATTCGGGGCCATTGGTGAGCATCACCACCCGATCGGATAATAATAAGGCTTCATCGACGTCGTGGGTGACCATCACTGCGGTCACGCGGCTTTCTTCACAGATGTGCATCAATTGTTCTTGCAAGCCGCCACGGGTGAGGGCATCGAGGGCACCAAAAGGTTCGTCTAAGAGGAGTAATTTCGGACGAATGGCCAGGGCACGGGCGATCGCAACCCGCTGTTTCATTCCCCCCGAAAGTTCGCTGGGACGCTTTTTCGCGGCATTAGTTAAGCCGACTAACTCGATATGATGTTCGATAATACTGCGGCGTTCGCCTTGAGGTTGCTTACTGTAAACTTCATCGACAGCCAGGGCAATGTTTTCGCGTACCGACAACCATGGCAACAGCGAATAATTCTGAAATACCACCATCCGATCTGGGCCAGGTTCGGTAATTTCGCGCCCTTCTAAAATCACCCCACCAGCAGTGGCTCGATCGAGTCCAGCAATCATATTCAGGAGCGTCGATTTGCCGCAACCAGAGTGTCCAATCAATGAAATAAATTCACCTTCATGAATCTCTAGTTCGATATTTTTAAGGGCGACATATTTCCCACCATTAGCCAGCGGAAATACCTTATCGACGTGATCTATCTGTACAAACATATATTATTTCTCCGACGCCCCTCCTCGGAGGGGCTGGGGGTGGGTTAATAGTAGCGATCGAGCATTATTATTTAAAACTACTTACGATCTTCAGCTACAATTTTGCTACCGATAAAAGCGATCGATCGATCCAACAAGAATCCCACAATCCCCACATAAATTAGGGCGAGAATGATCCGATCTAGATAGGCATTATTGTAAGATTCCCAGATAAAGAAGCCAATCCCGACATCACTTCTGAGCATTTCCGCCGCGACGATCGCCAGCCAAGATAGACCGATGCCAATTCGTAAACCAGTGAAAATATATGGTAGCGATGCTGGTAATAAAATCTTGAGAAAATAAGTTTTATTAGATAACTTCAAGACCCGCTTGACATTAATATAATCTTGGGGAATCTGCTGTACTCCGACAGTTGTATTGATTAAGATCGGCCAGACAGCCGTAATAAAAATCACGAAAATTGCGGCCAAACCATTGTCTTTGAGCGCAGCCAAGGCGATCGGCAACCATGCCAATGGTGGGATCGTTCTCAATACCTGAAAAATCGGGTCGAGCGATCGATAGACTAATTTATTAGAACCGATTAAAATTCCAAATCCGACGCCAAATATTGCCGACAAACTAAAGCCGATCGCCACCCGTTGCAGACTGGCAAATACTTGCAAAGCTAAACCTTTAGAGTTACCACCATTATCAAAAAATGGATTGATAATAAATGGATCCCAAGCCCCCTGAATGACTTGAATTGGCCCTGGTAAGCCTTGAGAACCCAGCGGACAAAGTAATTGCCAGATTGCCAAAAATACCAGCAAAGCAACGACAGGCGGCAGAATTCCTCGCGCTTGCTTGACGATCCAAGAGTTATTATTAGCACCTCGGCGGTTTTTGGTTACTTCTCGACTACTACTGACTGCCATGATTCTCCTGGTTACTGAATAATACGGACATTTTGATAAAAATCTGCCCCATAGAAAGGCATCCTCCTTGAATAGAAAATTCCCTCCTTGGAAAAATCCCCTCCTCGGAGCGGCGGTTTTATATCTCCTGACGGAGAGGCTACGCCAACAGAGGTTCCCTCCGAATAAAAAACCCGACAAGACAGGGGTGCCCGCAGGGCGGGGTGGGTAGATCTCCGCAGCAACTATAGAAAGAGATGATTGATGTCTAAGCCTAGTCTCAAGCTTTATACCGGACTAGGCTTAGTGAAAATGCTAAAATCGAACTAGTGTTTTTTATTGTCGAAGCCTTAGTTAACTAAGCTAGTTATACTTACGTATCACCGATTTAGTTAATTTAGGCTTTCTTAATTTTGAGCGATTTGAGATAATCTTCTGGCTTGGCAGGATCGAATTTCACCCCGTCGAAGAAGGTTTCGACACCACGAGAAGTAGTAGTTGGAATTTGGGCGGCATCCACTTTCAGTGCTGTAGCTGCTGCTTTCCACAAGTCCTCGCGATTGACCTTTTTAATCATTTCTTTGGCCTTGACAAAATCAGTAGGAATATTTCCCCAACGCATGTTTTCAGTTAAGAACCAGAGATCGTGGCTTTGGTAAGGATAGGAAGTATTATCCGCCCAGAATTTCATCGAATTTGCATAGGCTGTTTCGGTTCTACCATCACCATAATCGATTTTGCCTTGAATCCTGCCCAGAATATCGGCAACGGGGACGTCAAACCATTTGGGTTGGGACATGATTTTACACATTTCCTCTTTGTTCTCAGCTTTCTCACACCATTGCTGAGCCTCTTGAACTGCCATCAGAATTGCTTTAGTAGCTTTGGGATTTTTATCCACCCAATCAGCACGCATTGCAAAAGCTTTTTCAGGGTGATCTTTCCACAGTTCGCCAGTAACTAAGGCGGTATAACCGAGCTTTTGATTGACTAACCTAGCATTCCAAGGTTCGCCTACACAGAAGGCTTCCATACTAGCCGTTTTCATGTTCGATACCATCTGTGGCGGTGGTACTGGCACGAGGGAAACATCTTTATTCGGATCTACGCCATTAGCTGCCAACCAATAACGCATCCACAAATCGTGGGTACCGCCCGGAAAAGTAATCGCGGCTTTGAGATCTGTTTTACCACCAGCTTTGGCTTTTGCCAGTGCCTGTTGAAAACCCGCGCCTTTGAGTTGGATTTTGGCATCTTTATAGGTATTGGCAACAGAAATTGCCTGCCCATTGGTATTCAACCGTGCCAAAATATACATCGGTACGGGTTGTTTGGTTTTGGTCATGCCCATCGTCATGAAATAGGGCATGGGAGACAAAATATGTGCCCCATCGATACCACCACCAGCCGAGCCAGTTTCTAGATTATCGCGAGTCACCGGCCAAGAAGTTTGTTTGAGGACTTCGACATCTTTCATGCCGTATTTTGCAAATAAACCTTTCTCTTTCGCGATGATTAATGGTGCCGCATCGGTCAAGGGAATAAATCCTAGTCTGGCAGTCGTGACTTCTGGCGCATCTGCTGCGGCAACTGTGGTGGCTGGAGTAGTACCTTCTGTGGCAGTTTTAGCGTCACCTTCGGCTTTGTTACTACAGGCATTAGTTAAGATACTAGCTGCGGCGGTAATTCCTGACGCCAGCATGAACTTCCTTCTGGAAAATTGACTCATATTTCTACCGATCGCTCCTCGATTTTAAAGCACTAACATTGCTTTGTGCTATTTGTTCTCATCTATTGTCGTTTTTGAAGGCTGATAAAACCGTAACTTTTGTTACCAATTGTCAATAAAGTCACGATAAATTTCAATTTTTAGAATCCTAAGATACTGAAATTTAAAACAGTATCGATCGTTACGATTTCCGGCAAAGATTAGTTGATGAAAAGTTATCGTTCTGATAAGTAAATTTGATTATAGGTATAAAAATATCTCGATCGAGACGATCGTCATGCCCCAACTATTGGCTGTACTGCAATAGATATCTAATCTAAAAATTCAGCTGGTGTAGCTAAGATCGAATCGCAGTTTATCGCAACCGCCACAACTATTAAAATCTCAAGATCCGAGCGACATAAAATAATCCATTGAAAAACCCGGCATTTCTATCCTAATTGCCGGGTTCAAAGTTATAACGCTATTCCTGACTGATGATTTCCAGTTATCGCAAACTTAATCTGATGCTGTGATGTTTTACCGCTAAACTACCTTTGCAAGTCAATTAAGCAAAGGACAGGATTTGAACCCGCGTCTCACCAGCGGGGTTTTGCGAAGGTCGATTCAGGGAGCGAGGTTTGATAATGAAGTTAGAGTAATAACTTAAATTTAACCTTTAGTTTTGATGGCTTAGGGCGGCTTTACCTCGCGACTAGATTAGTGGATCTAGTCACTTGTTTGCCTACTCCCAGCAGAGAGTCTGGGAGACAGGACTCGAACCTGTAAACACCGTTGGCACTGAACTTGAACTTGTACTCGATCGCTAGTATAACTCAATCTGCAAACAGATAACCAAAAATTGCTGCGGCAACTTGTCGTTGTTGAACTTGATGATTATTGGCTTCTTCTCTCGCTTGAATGGTGGCTTTTTGAAGTTTATCGACGCGACGTAATAATGAATTTACCCGATCTTGCGGTAATGCACCCGAAAACTCTACCAAACTCCAAATTCCTTCGATAATATCTTTAGAAACTTCTTTGATCTGAGCGGGATGGTGTTCGGTTGCGTCGTAGGCGACTACGAAGTCAGTGATTTTTTTAGTTTTAACTGTTTCCTTTGCTAAAGTCACATAACACCCACGATTGGGATCGTGTTGCCAGTCTTTATCGATCGATAATACTGGTAGCGAATTGATAAATGTCTTGATATCCTGAAGTTGCTTTTCCAGAAACAACAGATAAGATACTGGCGCATCGGTAATAATCGTCTGACCGTCGATAACGATCGAAGCTTTAGCCTCAGTATTCGCATAATCTTGTGTAGCGGCCAGATCGAATAATTCTGATGAAGCTTGCATAAATCTTTCGATCAGATCGCTAGCTTTGAGGGTAAGTTTCTGTGATTCGGCTGGATAGACAAACCCATCTTCTTCTCGCGACTGATAAGTCCGACTCAATCCTTGAAATAACGCGCTCTTTTGTGCTAATTGATAAACTTCGGTTTTACCTTTACCAGAATTAGTTTTGACTGATTGTAAAATTGCAATTAATTGATTGAGCTTCATCTAACTTGAGCGGGATACCGATCTTATTTTACTGATAAAATTTAGGTTGGTGTTATCGATCGATAAATATGTAATCTAAAACAGGACACTACTGAGTAACAGGATGAAACGATCTCGGGAATTGAGGTAGGAGCTTCATGAATTGCCACTACCTCAATTCCCGAGATCTCCTAACGCGTAAGTAAAAGTTTTCTTGTTTATGGTATGGCTGTCGCTCCAAATTTTTCAACCAATAAGTCAACGAGTACCCCATCCAACTCCGACAGCGGTACGCCTTTGAGCACCTTTTCACCCAACTTGGCATCTTTACCAACGGTACCACCCATAAAGATATCCACAGCCTCGACAGTCTGACCATCCTTACGGATTTTGGCACCCATCAAACCGATATCCGCCACTTGTGGTTGACCGCAAGAGTTCGGGCACCCAGTCCAATGAATCCGCACTGGTTTGGGGACATCTACTTTAGCTTCGAGAGCATCGATAACCGCTACGGCATGTTGCTTGGTTTCGATCATCGCAAAGTTGCAAAACTGAGCACCAGTACAAGAAACCACCGTCCGCGTCAGATTGCCAGGATTGACTTGGAATTTTTGCAGGGTTGGTTCGCTCAGTAGGAGTGCTAATTTAGCATCGGCAACATTAGGCACGATCGCATTTTGCTCGACCGTAAACCGGACTTCGCCAGTTCCATAAACTTCTGCTAGTCTGGCTAATTCAAAGAAATCAGCCGCCTGAAGATGACCGACAGGGATGTGCAAACCGACATAATTTAACCCCGCTTGCTTCTGCGGATAAACGCCAATGTGGTCGCGTTTTTCCCATTCGATTTCATCTTTAGCTGCCGCAGTTGCTAAAGCTTTCCCATAGACGCGTTCGGCTTCAGTGCGGAATTTTTCAATCCCCCATTCATCGATCAAAAACATCAAGCGCGCCTTCATTCGATTGGCACGTAGACCATGATCGCGGAACAACCGCAGGATACTCAAACTAAACTCAACTACCTCTTCCGGTGCCACCCACACATTCATCGGGATGGCGGCATCACATCGTTTCCCTGAGAAGAAACCACCGACAAGTACATTGAACCCAAAGACATCATCCTTGAACGCTGGAACGAAAGCGAGATCGTTAATTTCCGCGTGTACCGAATTATCCCGACAACCCGCGATCGCGATATTAAATTTGCGTGGTAAATTGCTAAATTCAGGATTGCCCTCACCTTTACTAATAATCCGATCCTGCAACTCCTGAATCATTTCGCGAGTATCGTACAATTCTCCCGCTTCGAGTCCCGCTACTGGCGAACCCGTAATGTTACGGACATTATCCATCGCCGACTGCATACTCGTCAGTCCGACGGCGGCCATCTTCCGAAAGATTTCGGGCAGATCTTCAATCCGAATTCCCCGCAACTGAATGCTCTGACGGGTGGTAATATCAGCACTCCCGTCATCCCCATAGCGTTGGATAATGTCACCCAATACCCGCAATTGGTCGCTAGTGGTAATCCCACTCGGTGCCCGCAACCGCATCATAAACTTCCCTGGTGTCACGGGACGAAAAAACACGCCCAACCACTTTAACCGATGCTCGCGATCGGTTTCATCCATCGCTTCCCACCCAATCCGCGCAAATTCCTCCAACTCGGTCTTGAGTTGCAATCCATCTTTTTCTGATTTGAGTCGCTCAAACTTATTTTGGGTGGCTGGGATGGCGGTAGTCATAGCGGTAATCTTTGCCAGCTTGACGCTGCACAGATTGAGTGGGGATAAAAATTAGCTTTGTAGATCGTAACTTAACGGTAATAATCTTCAGATTTAGTATCTTTTGTTACAAAAATCTGGATTTTATCCATTAATCGGATGCTAGGTATGTATTTTGCAGATTGAGATCGGTAAGTTAGCAAAAATCCAGTAGTGCAAATTCTCTTGTGTACTCACACGTTTAAGGATTGGGTAATGCTAACAACTTCACGATCGTTCCCAGAGCCGCTGCTAGAATAATTCCGCCAAATGCCCACAAGCGATTATCCTGTTTATCGATCTTTTTTTCAACTTCGATTAATCGAGTGTCGATATGATCGATCTTCTTTTCGACATCTCCAATATTTTTCTTGAGTTCGGCAAACCCTGTATCTATTTTCTTATCCAATCCTTGAATGAGATCTTTAATATCTCGAATGTCGGTTTCGGTTACTTGAGTCATTGTTTGAATCCGATTGAGCATGATTCGATTCTACTGCTTTTGCAACGCGATCGAGGACTGGATACTCATCGCGACGGCCTCCGCAACTTTAATGCCATCCACCCCCGCCGAGAGAATCCCCCCCGCATAGCCAGCACCTTCACCGGCGGGATAAAGTCCTTTGGTATTCAAACTCTGATAGTCATCCCCCCGCTTGATGCAGATCGGCGATGATGTGCGAGTTTCCACGCCTGTCAGCACCGCGTCATCCATGGCAAAACCATGCAGTTGCTTATCAAAAGCCGGAATTGCTTCGCGAATAGCCTCGATCGCGTAATCCGGTAAACTCGAACTCAGATCGCATAAGTAGATACCTGGCTTATACGACGGTTTAACAGTCCCTAATTGGGTTGAGGCTTGCCCTGCCAAAAAGTCGCCTACCAGTTGTCCTGGAGCCTTGTAGGTGCCGCCACCCAGCTCAAATGCTCGTTCCTCCAACCGCCGCTGAAACTCAATTCCGGCGATCGGACTGTCTGGATAATCTTCCGGTGTAATCCCAACGACAATCCCACTATTAGCATTCTTGCCGCTACGTTCGTATTGACTCATCCCATTCGTCACCACCCGCCCCACTTCGGATGTCGCCGCGACAACCTGCCCACCAGGACACATACAAAAACTATAAACCGATCGACCATTGGCGCAGTGATGCACCAGACTATAATCAGCCGCCCCCAGCATCGGATGTCCGGCTTGAGATCCCAATCGACATTTATCGATAATTGCCTGGGGATGTTCGATCCGAAACCCGATCGAAAATGGCTTGGCTTCGATATATACGCCCGCCTGATGCAGCATCTCAAAAGTATCGCGGGCACTATGCCCGACGGCGAGAATCACCTGGTTGCTGGCAATATGTTCGCCACTCGCCAGCGTCACGCCGCAGACTTGCCCGTTTTCGATATTAAGTTGCGCTACTCGACTTTGAAACCGAATTTCACCGCCTAAAGATTCAATCTGATTACGAATATTTTCGACGATTTTGACTAGTCGATAGGTGCCGATGTGGGGCTTATTAATGTAGAGAATTTCCGCCGCCGCACCCGCATTTACTAATTCTGCCAAAACCTTCCGCCCGTGATGGTTGGCATCCTTGATCCGGCTGTAGAGCTTGCCATCCGAAAACGTCCCCGCGCCACCTTCGCCAAATTGAGCATTCGATTCGGGGTTAAATTTACCCTTGCTCCAGAAGCCAAACGTATCCACAGATCGATCGTGTACGGCTTTGCCGCGCTCCAAAATAATTGGCCGAAATCCCATCTGCGCGAGTAATAACCCCGCAAACATCCCACAGGGGCCACAACCAATCACGATCGGGCGTTGCTCTAATCCCGCTGGCGCATGGGTGACATAGCGATAGCTAGTATCGGGCGTCGGCACGATATGCGGGTCTTTCTTGAATCGTTGAAGTAGTTGTTGCTCTCTAGTTGTCTCGATATCGATGATATAAACAAAAGAAACTGCCCCCTTTTTGCGCGCATCATAGCTCCGCTTGAAGATGAAGTGGCGAATCAGATCTCTAGGTGCGATCGAGAGTTTCTTGAGAATGGCAGACTGGATATCGGTTTCGGTGTGTTCCAGTGGCAGTTTGACTTCGGAGAGGCGGAGCATGAACGTTTATCTCGATCGGGTGGGGCAAAATCTACTGTTCTTATTCTGTCACAGTGCTTTAGGGTTGCGTTCTAATGCCAACTACTTTTCCAGCATTGTTGATGTCTTTATAACTCATAGGTTATAATTGGCAGATATCGGTTTAAATATTGTATGGATGAATGGGTCGTAGAGTTTAGCGATGAGTTTGATTCAGAGTTTGAGAAATTGAGTGAAGATGTCCAAAGTAGTCTAATTCAACATGCGAATCTACTTAAAATCTATGGACCACAACTATCTAGACCATATGCTGATACCTTAAACGGTTCGATATACCCAAACATGAAAGAGCTACGTTTTAATGCTGACGATGGGGTTTGGCGAGTAGCTTTTGCATTCGACCCTCAGCGTCAAGCCATAATTTTAGTTGCTGGCGATAAAGCTGGAGCAAATCAAAAAAAGTTTTACAAACAACTTATCGATATTGCCGATAAACGCTACGCAGATCATCTAAATAAATTATAAGGAGTAATTATGGGACGTTCGCTATCAGAAGTCACAGACAGTCTCTCGCCAGAACTACGCCAAAAAATTGCCAGTGGCACCAAAGATTTAATATTAGAAGTCGAAGCTTTGAGACTAAAGCAATTGCGAGAACGATGGGGGATTTCGCAACAGGAACTAGCAAAAATTCTCAATGTCAGTCAGCCAGCAGTTTCTAAGTTGGAGAATCAACCCGATTTGATGTTGTCTACGCTGCGTCAATATGTAGAATCTTTAGGTGGTAATTTAGAGATACTTGTGACATTCGCTGATCGACCTAGTATCAGATTGGAGATTACGGAAACTGGGGAGCCTTTACCCATGGAAACAGTCGATCGACTGGCTTTAATTACAGATTAAGGGAATAGACAGTTGGAGTAGGGGCAATACATGAATTGCCCCTACTCTAACTTTCGAGGGTAATTATTCGGCAATGCCAATTAATCCTCATCCAACTCGCCATAAATCCGATCCAGCCTGTCGTTTGCTTCTTTAGCCAACTTGATAAAACCGACGCTAGATAGCAACCCCCCAGCCGTTGCTGCACCGCCTTCGGGGACTTTATTGGCAAACAGTAATCCGGCACCTATGGCGATCGATCTGAAACTTATGCTCTCAGATAAAGTAAAAATTGGACTTTATCATCGATCGACAAGATGTATTAGCTAATGTCGATCGGCAGCAAGTAGCTTGCGGATATTGGGAGAACGGAAACCAAAAATGATGTCCTGTCGATCGACACCACGCTCTATCAATTCTCGCTCGATATAAATCTCAGTATTATTGACTTGAATCCAAATTTGACCGTCAATAATATCTAATTGGATTGCACAGCCATAAAGACGATCGTCCCCACGCCATTCATTATGCAGAACTAAATATCGATCCCGATCTCGATCGAAGACGAATTGAGAATTTTTATCATTTTTTGCAAAGTCTTCTAGATACTGGCAGACAATCTGGCGATATTCATTTAATTTATCCATCTTTAGACTAACCTCATTACTAAAATAAATATACTAGAAATATCTAAAAAGGAAAATATGACAACATCCAGAAAGCGTCTCTACGAATTATCCGCTGCTGCCTACGCCAATAATGACTATACTGGCTGGTTTGAAACCTTATATTCCGAGGCTCAGGGCAATCTCGATGCGATTCCTTGGGCAGATCGCGGCGTGAATCATTGGCTACCAGACTGGATTAATAGATCTCAATTAAATTGTCAAAATCTGCGTGTATTAGTCGTCGGTTGTGGCTTGGGTGATGATGCGGAATATCTGGCTGGATTGGGTGCGAAAGTCACGGCATTCGATCTATCTCAAACCGCGATCGATTGGTGTCAGCAAAGATTTCCCGATTCGCAGGTAAATTATCAAGCTGTCGATTTATTTACCGCTCCAGCCGAGTGGAAATTTGGTTTCGATCTGGTTATTGAGATCTATACGATTCAAGCCCTGCCAGCGAATATTCGGCCGCAAGCGATCGATTCGATCGGTAGTTTTGTCGCACCAATGGGTAAGTTATTAGTAGTCTGTCGCGGTCGCAATCCTGAAGATGCTTGCGACAATTTACCATTTCCACTGACTCATACTG